>DATFYX010000001.1 GCA_035314825.1 Candidatus Eremiobacteraceae bacterium | reverse complement strand
GACGATCCGGAGGGCGTCGGCGGCGGGCAATTCACCGAGGCCGCGCTGCCCTGATGGCCGATCGCCAGCAGCGCCGCGCCCACGCCCACCAACAGCGCGATCACGTCGAGCGCGCCGTTGCTGCTGTGATTCTCCGTGGCGCTCGTGATCGCGGGGCCGGGCTCTTGGCTGATGAGAAGATCGCCGATCTGCGGCTGATAGCTCGGCGATGGATTGAGGATCTGGACGACCGCGTCGGTGCCCGTGATCTGGGTGATCTGCGCCTCGGCGACTTTCTTGCCGGAGCGCACGACGTTGAAGCGCTGGCCGAGATGGAAGCCATTCGCCTCACCTGTGTCGGCCTGGATGCCCGAGGGCCCGACGGCGAAGATGATGCCGGTATTGGTGCGCGGCGCTTCGAGCGTCGCGAGATCGTTGCCGAACTGAGCTGCGAACGCGTGCGCATCGCTGGCCGGGAACACCTGTTGGAAGATCTGCGAGCGGCCGAACGTCACCGGATTCACTTTGTAGATCGACATGCGGTAGACGATCTTGCCGCTGTCCGAGTGGATGACGTCGGTGATGAGCACTTGGTCGGCTTCCGCTTTGCCCGCCGCGGCAAGCGCCGCCATGGTCGCGTCACCGTCGGATCCGACCTGCACGGGGATCGGGCCGCCGCCCTTGACGTCGTAGCGCCCGGTGGCGACGACGCCCTGGTACAATGCTTGAGCGACCTGCGAGAGTACTGCGGGCGTCACGCCGCCGCTGTTCTGGGGCGAGATCACCGCGATGGCGATCGCGCCGGCGCCGCGCGCGGCCGGCACGCCTGGAACGAGCGATACCGCGATGCACGCGAACGCGGACAACACCGCGAGCACACGCGACATCGTCGTCAGATAGAACTTGCGATTCACGGCAGGTATGACTCCTTACGTCACCCGACCGCGACGCGCGGCTTCGCGGCTTCCGCCCGTGCGAAGACGGCGTTCGCGGCAGCGATGCCGGCACCGGGCGACACCGCGACGCCGCTGTCGCCCAGCGCACTTTCAAGCGCTGCGATGGCGGTGAGGATGTCCTTGCGTCCGATCGCGCCCATGTTGCCGAGCCGGAGAATCGTGCCTTCCAACTTCATCTGACCGCCGCCGACGACGACCCCGTACTTCTCGCGCAGCATCTGCTGCAGCGCTTTGTGGTCGGTGCCGGGTGGTGCCGACACGGCCGTGACCGTGTTCGAGTACGCCCCGGGACGCGCAAGCGTGCGCAGTCCCATCGCGTCGCACCCCGCGCGAATCGCCTCGGCGAAACGGGCGTGGCGGGCAAAGGCAGAATGCCGCCCCTCCTTGGAATAGTTATCGGTCGCCTGTTCGAGTGCCAATAGGACGCCAAAAGGGGGCGTCCAGG
This sequence comes from Candidatus Eremiobacteraceae bacterium, assembly GCA_035314825.1. Lineage (NCBI taxonomy): Bacteria > Bacillati > Vulcanimicrobiota > Vulcanimicrobiia > Candidatus Eremiobacterales > Candidatus Eremiobacteraceae > Candidatus Eremiobacteraceae bacterium. The sequence continues at coordinate 188,772 of DATFYX010000001.1, read as the reverse complement.
GGGTCTGGCCCTTGTCGGCCGCCGTCCGCGCCTTGCGGACGTCGAGGTAAAAGCGCGGCATGCGGGCGTTTTCCGCGGCCTGCCAGGCCCGCTCGCTCAACGCGATCATGGCGGCCCCCGGTACCCCCGCCAGCGCCTTTTGCGAGGCGCCGATCACCACGTCCAAGCGCCATTCATCCATGCGCACATCGGTTGCGCCCATGCTGCTCACGGCGTCGACCACCAGCAGCGCCGGATGATCGGCTCGGGCGCGGGCGAGCGCGGCAAGATCAGTCTGCACGCCGGTAGACGTCTCGTTGTGGGTCAGCAAGATGCCCTTGATCTCGCCGCCGGAATCCTTGGCAAGGCGCTCGCGCAGCCGCTGCGGATCGACCTTGTCGCCCCACTGCGTCTCTATCACTTCGACCTGCGCGCCGTAGGCGCGCGCGATCGCGATGTGGCGGTCGCCGAACACCCCCATCGGCATCGCGAGCAGCCGATCGCCGGGTGAGAACACGTTGACCACCGCGGCTTCCATCGCGCCCGTTCCCGATGATCCGAGCATGAGCACGGGTTGCGACGTTTGGAAGATATCTTTGAGCCGCTCGGCGAGACGCGCGTAGACCCCTGCCGCGAACGGGCCACGATGATTGCGCATCGGCTGCGACGACGCAGCCAAGACATCCGGGGCCACGGTGACCGGACCCGGAATCATGAGCAGTTCTTGCATTTGGCTCCGGTTCGAGCCGTTCCCAAAGGGCGCCTGTCGCCGCTGGGTAAACGGTCTTTGGACAGATGGAGCATTCATGATCGGAAATGCAGCGCCGCGCCTCACGCAAATGGTCGCGTGCGCCGGCTGCGCGTCGAAGATGGAAGCCGACGTGCTCGCGCGCGTCTTGCGCGAACTGCCGGCGATCGACGATCCGCGCGTGCTGGTCGCCACCTCGACGCGCGATGATGCCGGCGTTTTCAAGCTCGGGGAAGACCTGGCGCTCGTCGAGACGGTCGATTTCTTCACGCCGATCGTCGACGATCCGCAGACGTTCGGGCGCATCGCCGCCGCCAACGCCATTTCCGACATCTACGCGATGGGCGGCACACCGCTGTTCGCGGTGGCGATCGCGACGTTCCCCGAATCGGGTCTCGATCTCGCCGTCCTGCACGCCATCGTTCGCGGCGGCGCCGAAAAGGCGCGCGAAGCGGGCATCCATATCATAGGCGGCCACACCGTCAAAGACCCCGAGCCCAAGTACGGACTCGCCGTCACCGGGCGCGTACATCCCGACCGCATCGTGCGCAACTCGACCGGTCGAGCCGGCGATCTGCTGGTGCTCACCAAGCCGCTCGGCACCGGACTGTACACGACGGCGCGGCGCCGCGACGTGATATCAGATGAAGAGCTGGAGGAGGCGTCGATCTCGATGCAGACCCTCAACCGCGCCGCCGCGGAAGCGATGCTCGAGACCGGCGTGGACGCGGCGACCGACGTCACCGGGTTCGGTCTGCTCGGCCACCTGCACGAGATGACATCGGCCAGCGGGGTGGGCGCGCGCATCGACGCCGCGGCAGTGCCGTTGTTCGAACTGGCGTTGTCGCTCGCAGAGCGGGATTGTGCCCCGGGCGGCACAAAGGCGAACCTCGCGCTCGCGCTGGTCAACGGCGTGCGTTTCGCCGATTCGGTGCCTGCGGCGCTGCGGCTCGTGTTGTGCGACGCGCAGACATCCGGCGGACTGCTCATCGCCGTATCAGAAGGGAACGCCGCGATGCTGCTCGACGCCCTGGCGCGGCGCGGTGTCGCGCAGGCCGGCGTGATCGGCAGCCTTTGCACCGATGCCGCCATCACTGTCGCCTAGTCCCAGGAGGAACGCGTGAAGCAGGCAGGTTCGACGCTCGACCGCGGCGCGCTCGAGCAGCTTTGCATCAATACGGTCCGCACGCTCTCGATGGACGCGGTGCAAAAGGCCAACTCCGGCCATCCGGGCACGGCGATGGCGCTGGCACCGCTTGCATACGCGTTGTGGACCAAACACATGCGGTACAACCCGCGCAATCCGGCCTGGGTCAATCGCGACCGTTTCATCCTCTCGGCCGGCCACGCGTGCATCCTGCAATACGTCATGCTCTTCCTCACGGGCTACGACCTCACGCTTGACGATCTCAAACAGTTCCGACAGTGGGGCTCGAAGACGCCAGGCCATCCTGAGTACGGGCATACGCCCGGCGTCGAGTGCACCACGGGACCGCTTGGCCAAGGCTGCGGCAACGCCGTCGGCTTCGCAGTCGCCGAGGCATTCCTCTCGGCGCGCTTCAACCGAGACGGCCTCAACGTCGTCGATCACCACACCTACGTCATCGCCAGCGACGGCGATATGATGGAAGGCGTTTCGGGTGAGGCGGCGTCGCTGGCCGGACACCTCAAGCTCGGCAAGCTGATCGTGTGCTACGACGACAACCACATCACGATCGAGGGCAACACCTCGCTCGCGTTCGACCAAGAAGACGTCTGCCGGCGGTACGACGCCTATGGATGGCACACGCAGGCCGTCGAAGATGCGAACGACGTGGCGGCGATCGACCGCGCGCTCGATGCGGCCAAGGCAGACGCGCGGCCTTCGCTGATCCGCATCCGCTCGCACATCGGCTACGGCGCGCCGAACAAACAGGACACGGCCGAAGCGCACGGCGAGCCGCTGGGCGAGGACGAGATCAAGGGCGCGAAGCGCTTCTATGGCTGGCCCGAAGATGCGAAGTTCTTGGTGCCCGACGAAGCGCTCGCGCATTACCGCACGGCGGTCGAGCGCGGGCAACGCTACGAACGCGAGTGGAGCGAGCTGTGGGAGCGCTACGAGCGCGATGACAAGGCGCGCGCGATAGCCTTTCTCGCAGAGCAGGACGGAACGATGCCCGAGGGCTGGTCGGCCCAGTTGCCGCGCTTCGCGCCGGGCGACGGTCCCATGGCGACGCGAGACGCGTCCAGCAAAGCGCTGACGGCGCTGGCCAAGTCTGTGCCATTCCTGCTCGGCGGTTCGGCGGATCTCGCCGGATCCAACAAGACGAACCTCAAGGACATGGGCGATTTCGAGGCCGGGTCGTACGAGGGGCGGCAGATGCACTTCGGCATCCGCGAGCATGCGATGGGCGCGACGCTCAACGGCATGGCGCTGCACGGCGGCGTGCGTTCCTGGGGCGCGACGTTCCTCATCTTCTCGGACTACATGCGCCCGCCCATCCGCCTCGCCTGCCTGATGCGCATCAACCCGTTCTACATCTGGACGCACGACAGCATCGGGTTGGGCGAAGACGGCCCGACCCACCAATCGATCGAGCAGCTCGCCAGCTTGCGCGCGATACCGAACATGACGATGATGCGGCCGGCTGATGCCAACGAGACGACGATCTGCTTCAAACTGGCGATGGAGCACCGCGACGGGCCGATCGGCATCGCGCTGACGCGCCAGAAGGTCCCGATCTTCGAGGCGGCGGCCGTCGCCGGCGCGCAGCGCGGCGGCTACGTGCTGGCCGCCGAGCAGGGTGCGCTGCGCGTGATCCTCATCGGCACCGGCTCGGAGGTCCATCTCTGCATCGGCGCCCGCGAATTGCTGCACAAGGCCGGCATCGGCACGCGCGTCATCAGCCTGCCGTGCTGGCAGATATTCGATGCGCAAGACCAGGCCTATCGCGAGTCAGTGCTGCCGCCTGCGGTGACGGCGCGCGTCGCGGTCGAAGCCGCTGCGCCCATGGGCTGGGAGCGCTACGTCGGCACGCTGGGACGCGTCGTCGGCATGACGCGCTTCGGCGCGTCGGCGCCGGCCGAGGTGCTGTTCGAAAAATTCGGCTTCACGCCGGCCAACGTCGCCGCCGTCGCCCAGTCCTTACTGTGACCGCGCGCGCTCGCACGCGCGCAGAGGAAGAGCACGATGCCTAACCCGCTGCAGCGCCTCATCGATCTAGGCCAGAGCTTCTGGCTCGACAACGTCAGGCGCGGCTTCACGCGTTCGGGCGAGCTGCGCCGCATGATCGACGACGACGGCTTACGCGGTGAGACGTCGAATCCGACCATCTTCGAGAAGGCGATCGCCGAGAGCGCGGACTACGACGAGCAGATCGTGGCGCTCGTGGCGCAGGGCGCGAGCGCCGCGGCGATCTATGACGCGCTGACCACCGACGACATCCGCGAGGCGTGCGACGCGTTCCGCGACCTCTACGACACGAGTTCGGGCGGCGACGGCTACGTGTCGATCGAGCTGCCCCCGCAGCTGGCCAAAGACACGGACGCGTCGATCGCCGAGGCGCACCGTCTGTGGAAGCTGGTCGCGCGACCCAACGTCATGATCAAAGTGCCGGCGACGCCCGAGGGCATGCCGGTGATCCGCCAGCTCATCGGCGACGGCATGAACGTCAACATCACGCTGATGTTCGGAGCGGAATACTACGAACGCGTCATCGACGCGTTCATGGGCGGCCTCGAAGACCGCCTGCGCAAGGGGCAGCCGATCCACTCCGTCGCGTCGGTCGCATCGTGTTTCGTCAGCCGGGTCGACACCGAAGCCGACAAGCGCATCGAGGCCGCGATGGCGAGCGCAGACGCGGCCGCCGTGGCGCGTTTGCAGACGCACCTAGGAACGACAGCCATCGCCAACTCCAAGCGCCTGTACTCGGTCTATCAACGCTCGATCGCCGGCCAGCGCTGGCAGGCGCTTGCGGCAGCAGGCGCGCGCCGGCAGCGTCCGCTGTGGGCGAGCACGTCGACAAAGAACCCCGCATATAGAGATACGTATTACGTCGAAGCGTTGATCGGCCCCGACACCGTCGATACCATGCCGCCGGCGACCATCGACGCCTTCCGCGATCACGGCGTCGTCAAGCAGACGCTCGACCGCGGCATCGACAAGGCCGAGGAGACGCTGGCCGAGCTGGAAGATCTCGGCATCTCGCTCAAAGCGATCACGGACAAACTGCTCGCCGATGGTCTGGTCTCGTTCCAGACCTCGTACGACCAGCTGCTCGACGTGCTCGCGAAAAAGGCGCAAACGCTGCGAGGCTCCGGCGAGCGGCTTACGATGTCAGGAATCTCGCTGGAGGAACAGGCCGACGCCCTGGCTAGTCTCGACACCGCGGGCTTCGTCGCGCGGGTATGGCAGCACGACCCCGATCTTTGGAAGAAAGGCGATCCGGAGCACGCCGCGATCATCAAAGATCGCCTCGGCTGGCTGACCTCGCCAGACCTCATGTACCAGCGCAAGAGCGAGCTTACGTCGTTCGCGGACGGGCTGCGCAAGGACGGCATCGCGCACGTCGTCGTGATGGGCATGGGCGGATCCAGCCTCTGTCCGATCGTGTTGCGCGAGACGTTCGGGTCGCACAAGGGTTACCCGGCGCTGTTGATCCTCGACAGCACGGTGCCCGAAAGCGTCAGCGCGATCGAGCGAGCGATCGATCTCAAGAGCACTGTCTTCATCGAATCGAGCAAGTCGGGCACGACGCTCGAGCCGCGCGTCTTCTCCGAGTACTTCTTCGACAAGGTGTCGGGCGCGCTGGGCGGCGCTGACAAAGCGGTCTCGCGCTTCGCATGCGTCACCGATCCGGGCACGCCGTTGGAAAAACTCGCGAGCGAACAGAAATGGCGCAGCGTCTTCATCAACCCTGAGGACATCGGTGGCCGCTATTCGGCGCTGACGTATTTCGGACTGGTGCCTGCCGCAGCGTCGGGCATCGACGTCGATGGGCTGCTCGAGCGCGCGCGCGCTATGGCTGCAGCCTGCGGCGCCGGCGTCAAAGCAAGCGACCACCCGGCCGTGCGCCTCGGCTGCGCGCTCGCGACGCTGGCGCAGGGCCATGGCCGCGACAAGGTGACGGTGCTCGCCTCGCCGGGTATCGCGACCTTTGGGTTGTGGCTCGAGCAGCTCATCGCGGAGAGTCTCGGCAAGGAGGGGCGCGGCCTCATCCCAGTGGCGGGCGAGCCCCCGGGAGATCCCGGCGCATACGGCGCCGACCGCGTCTTCGTGCATCTGCGCCTCGGTGACGATACGACCCTCGACGCGCGCGGCGAGGCGCTCGAGCGGGCCGGCCATCCAGTCCTGCGCATCAGCCTGCGCGACACGCTCGATCTGGGAGCCGAATTCTTCCGCTGGGAGTTCGCGACCGCGACCGTCGGCGCGCTCATGGGCGTCGACGCTTTCGACCAGCCCAACGTCCAGGAGAGCAAGGACAACACCAACCGCATCCTTGCGCAGCGCGATCCGGCCGGGCAGCAGCGCGCAGCGTCCATCGGCCCCAGCGACGAGGAAGCGCTCGCGCGTTTCGTGCGCAGCACGGCCACCGGCGACTACATCGCGCTCATGGCCTTCATCCACCAGACCGACGCCCGCGACGAGATCTTCGACGACATACGCTCGACGCTGCGCGATGCGACGAAAGCCGCGACGACGTTCGGCTACGGGCCGCGCTTTTTGCACTCGACCGGACAGCTGCACAAGGGCGGCCCGAACACGGGCGTGTTCATCCAGCTCGTCGGAGATAATCGCGACACGTTGCCGATTCCCGGCCGGCCGTTCGACTTCGGCACGCTCGTCGCAGCCCAAGCGCTGGGGGACTTGCAGTCGCTGCGCGCGCACGGCCGGCGCGTCGTGCGCATCGATCTCGGCGCGGACGTCGACGCTTCGCTGGCGGCGTTGCGGCGCACGGTGACCAAGATGGCCGGCTCGCTCTCGCCGGCCGGCAGCGGCAGCAACGCGTGATGCGCGTCGAGCGGCGGTAGCCTCATGGTCGAAGTCAAGATACCCAACCCGTTCCGCGAGGGGCTGCGCGAAGACCGTGCGACCCGGCCGGTGCAATTGGTCATCTTTGGCGCATCGGGCGATCTGACGTGCCGCAAGCTGCTGCCTGCCATCTACAATCTCGCCCAAGCGGATCTGCTGCCCGAGAATTTCTGCGTCGTCGGTTTCGCGCGCTCGCAAATGACCGACGAGGAGTTCCGCGAGCAGCTGCGCCGCTCGGTCGCGAACTCGAGCGAGATCCGCGTACGCGACAAGAACGTGCTTGAAGAGCTCGCCTCGCGCTGCCGCTATGTCGAGGGCACGTTCGACGACGCGAGCGCGTTCAAGCGGCTGGGCGGCGTGCTCACCGAGGACGACCTCAAGTACGGCACCGCGGGCAATCGCATCTTCTATATCTCGACGCCCGCCAGTCTGTTCGGCATCATCGTCGAGCAGCTCCATGAGGCGGGCCTCACGGGCGACAGCGGATCCGCAGACTCGGTGCGCATCATCGTCGAGAAGCCGTTCGGCCGCGATCTCGCCAGCGCCAAAGCGCTCAACGACGAGATGCTCAAGTATCTGCGCGAGGATCAGATCTACCGCATCGACCACTATCTCGGCAAAGAGACGGTCCAGAACATCCTCGTGCTGCGTTTCGCCAACGGCATCTTCGAGCCGATCTGGGACCGCAACTACGTGGACAGCGTGCAGATCACCGTCGCCGAGAGCCTGGGCATCGAGGGCCGCGGCGCGTTCTATGAAGAGACCGGCGTCGTGCGCGACATCTTGCAGAACCATGGCCTGCAGCTGCTCTCGTTGGTCGGCATGGAACCGCCGACGACGTTCGACGCGCGCGATTTCCGCGACGAGAAGGTGCGCGTCATCGAGGCCATCCGTCCGATCGACGTCAAGGAAGCGGTGCGCGGACAGTACGGGCCGGGATTCGTCAACGGCCAGCCGGTGGTGGGCTATCGCGAGGAGCAAAGCGTCGCGCCCGGTTCGATGGTGCCGACGTATGCCGCGCTGCGCCTTTTCGTCGACAATTGGCGTTGGGCCGGCGTGCCCTTCTACCTGCGCTCCGGCAAGCGGCTGCCCAAACGCGTCACCGAGATCGCCATCCAATTCAAAGAAGCGCCGCATCTGCCGTTTCGCAAGTCACAGATCGAGCAAGCCGAGGGCAACGTGCTGGCGCTGCGCATCCAGCCGGACGAGGGCGTGACCCTCAAGCTCGAGGCGAAAGTGCCCGGCCCGAGCATGCGCATCCGCTCGGTCGCGATGGATTTCTCATACGGCGCGACCTTCGGTGCCGAAGACGCGTCGCCGTACGAGCGGCTCATCTTGGATTGTATGAAAGGCGATCAGACGTTGTTCGACCGCGCCGACGGCGTCGAGGCCGCCTGGGCGCTGGTCGATCCGCTGCTGCAGGCATGGGATGCCGATCGCTCGATCGTGTTCCCGAACTACGCGGCTGGCTCGTGGGGGCCCAAAGAGGCCGAGGACCTGATCGCGCGCGACGGGCGCGCGTGGCGGCTCCCGTGAGCAAACAGGGCGACGGCGCTGCGACGCCCGCGTGGGCCTCGGGTTTCGAACTCGTGCGGGTCGAAGAAGCCGAATCCACCTTGACCGCGCGCTGGCGCGAGATCGTGGCCACGGCTGGGGCGACGCCGAGCGCGCGCTCGCTCACGCTCAACCTCGTCACGTACGTGGATCGGCCGGACGCGTGCACCGACGTGTCGCAGATCCTGGCCGAGATCGCGGGCACGCACTCGATCCGTGCCGTGACGATCATCGAAGACGCGACGGTCGATGAAGATGCGATCCAGGCGTTCATCCGCCCCGACGACCACGCAGACGCGCAGGGCTTCAGCGAAGAGGTCTTCGTGCGCGTCAATCCGCGCGCATCCGCCTCGGCTGCCTCCGCAGTGCTCGCGCTGCTGGCCGCCGATCTGCCCATCTATCTGTGGTGGCGCGGCGATTCGCCGTTCGGCCGCCCGCTGTTCCGCCTGCTCGCGCCGCTCGTCAAGAAGATCGTCGTGGACTCGATGCGCTTCGGCGACACGAACGCCTCGCTCGACACATTGCGCCGGCTCACCGAACGCCGCGCCGGCCATGTCGCCGTCGCCGATCTCAATTGGAAGCGTCTCAAACCGTGGCGCCAGGCGGTGGCCGCGTGCTTCGACGACCCGCAAGTGCTGGCGCTCATCGGCGACTTCGACAAGTGCCGTGTGGAGTACGCCGCCGATCTCGACCAGCCCGACACCCAGCATAAGACCGCGGGCGCGACGCTGTTCGCCGGCTGGCTTGCGCGTTGCGTGCCGCGCCTGCGCGGCCGCGTCCGCCTCGCACCGGTGGCCAACGCGGGTGCGCGCCCGGGCCGCCTCATCGCGGCGCTCTTCCAATCGTCGCGCTCGCAGACCGAGCTGTCGCTGCGGCGCCAGGACAGCCCGCGCCAGGTCGTCGCCGAAGTCCGCGACGCACAAGGCGGACTGATCCGCAGCTGGAACTTCCACGTCGTGAAGGCGACCGAAGCGGAGCTGCTGCATCGCTCGATCGACGATCCGTCGCGGGACGCGATGCTCGAAGCCGCGCTCGCCGAGGAGTAGCTGATGGCGCAAGAACGCCGCCTTGTCGTGCTCGATACCGCCGACGACGTGGCCTATCAGGCCGCGACGGAGTTCGAAGTTCGTGCGCGAGCGGCGATCGAGGATCACGGCCGTTTCAACGCCGCACTGTCGGGCGGAACGACGCCGCGCGCGTTTTTCGCGCTGCTGGCCTCGCCGCAGTTCGCCGAGGATATCGACTGGCCGAACATACACATCTTCTGGGGCGACGAGCGCTGCGTGCCGCCGACCGATGAGGCGAGCAACTACGCGCAGGCGGAGAAGCTGCTGCTGGGTCCGCTCCAAGTGCCCAGGGCCAATGTCCATAGGATGCGCGGCGAGCTCGAGCCCCACGCCGGCGCGGTCAGCTATGCGGATGAGCTGCGCGCGTCGTTCGGCGATTCGATCTCGCTCGACGCGATCTATCTGGGCTTGGGTGAGGACGGCCACACCGCGTCATTGTTCCCGCGCAATCCCGTGCTCGACATCGTAGACCAGCCATGCGCGGCGGTCCACGTGCCCGAGAACCGCGCGGCGCCGTGGCGGCTCACCTTGACCTATCCGGTGCTCGACGCAGCGGACGCCGCGATCTTCTTGGTCGCGGGCGCCGCGAAGGCGGCGGTGCTGGCCCGCGTGCTCGAGGGACCCCGCGATGCGCACGCGCTCCCGGCGCAAGGGGTCGCGCCGGCGCAAGGCTCGCTGATCTGGCTGGTGGATGACGCCGCGGCGAGCGGTCTGAAGTCGCGCGTCTGAGGCCACGCTCTGGGCAAGACGCAGCGTCCGATCACCGTCGCCGACACCGCGTATTGGGTCGCGATGTATCGCGCGATCGAGTCCGAGCGCCCGGACGCCCTGTTCCACGACCCGTATGCGCGCCCGCTTGCAGGCGCGCGCGGCGAGGAGATCTTGGCGACCATCCCGCGCGCCCGCGTGTACGGCTGGCCGATGGTGGTGCGCACCGCGGTGATGGACGACATCATCGTGCGGCTCGCTCCCGGCGTCGATGCGGTGCTCAACTTGGCGGCCGGTCTCGATGCGCGGCCTTACCGCCTGCCGCTGCGCGCCGATCTGCGTTGGATCGAAGTCGACTACGCCGCGACGCTCGAGTACAAGACGGCGCTGCTCGCGGACGCCGCGCCGCGCTGCGTGCTCGAGCGCATCCCGCTCGATCTCGCCGACCGGAGCGCGCGCCAGGCGCTGTTCGCGCGCATCGGATCGGAGTGCCATCGCGTGGCGATCGTCAGCGAAGGGCTGCTCGTCTACCTCGCGCCTGACGACGCCGGCGCGCTCGCGGCCGACTTGGGCGTGCAGCCGTCGTTTCGCTCGTGGGTGACCGACGTCGCGTCGCCGTGGGTGCTGCGCATGATGGAGCGCACGTGGGGCAAGCGCTTGCGCGAAGGCGGCACACCGTTCCAATTCGCGCCGAAGGACGCCGCGGCGTTTTTCGCGCAGCACGGCTGGCGCATCCGCGAATACCACGCCAATGTCATCCAGGCCGCCAGGCTCAAACGAGAGTATCCGATGGCCTGGTTCTTCAAGCTCGTTTTCGCGCCGTGGTACCGGAGCGAGGCGACGCGGCGCTCTGGACCCATGGTCGGGGTGCTTTTGCTCGACAACGCGAGGAGCACGGCATGAAAGCCGTTCTCGCGTCCGCCGCGGCGCTTGTCGCCGCGCTTTCCAGCGCGCCCATCGTCGCGACAGCCGCCGACAAGTGCCCGTTGCATGCGGCCAGCTTCATGCTCGTCGCGCACGGCCAGACGGGTAAAGTGGACCGCTACGTAGTGGCACTGCTGCTCACCGGCAGCGATCCGGTCACCGCGAACCTGCAGGTCCCAGGGCTGCAAAACGACATCACGACGCCGGTCATCGCTCCAGATGCGGCCGGCGGCGAGTCGATCAATCATTACGCGATCGACATCCCTCGTGCGGTTTCGGCGACCGGTATCACCGTCTACGGGTTGCTCGTGCACGGACGCGGCGACCATGACATGACCTGCCGCCAGCCCGTACGCTTGGTGACCACCGCGCCGGCCGGCTCGCTTTCCCAATTCGATGATAGCGGACTCTCGCCCAGTGACCTGCTATATCCCCAGCGGGTGACCGAGGCGCACATCTTACAGTCGGCGCCCGCCGCATTCCCGGCAAGCGACGCCCAGATCAAACATCCTTCGACAATCGTGGTGGCCCTGACGGTCGGCGCCGGCGGCGGCATCGTCGCAGCGCGAATCGACCAGTCGTCCGGCTATCCGTCGTTTGATGCGGCGGCGCTCAGCGCCGCGCGCAAGACCGAGTTCAGTGCGCCGCAATTCGATGGCCATCCGATCGCACTCGAGTACTTCGTGTCGTATCGCCTCGGCGGCCGCTAGGCGCCTAGCAACTCTCCGATCCCTGATTGCCCAAATCAGCCTCGGGGTCGACGCTGTACAGCGTTGCCGAGTGCTCGTACCGGATCATTGCCGGCGTGGGCGAGATGTAGAAATAACCGAGGGTGCCCGCGCCGATATGGCTCGCAAGCATTGCATCGACCTCTAGAGTCGTGTCGACGCACGACGAGACGCGAAATGTCTTCGTGGCCATACCGTCGCGCGAGAACGTCAATTCGACTTGCTTCTCCGGCGTCACGCCCACGAGACTGTAGAACCCTCGCTTGTCCGTATGCGCGTCCATCGACTGGCTGCGAGAGCGCAAGCGGACCAAGACTCCCGCCAAGGGCACCTTGGTTTCGGAATATAGATCCGAGACGTACCCTTTGATCGCGGTGGTCTCTGCGCGCGCTGGGTTCATCAGAAGAGCGCCGGCAGCGGCGACCGTTCCCGCGATGACGGCGACGCGAGCCACATGGGTCATCGGGCGGCCGCGGGCAGTTGGCGGCTGGAACGCCCGTTGGTCGTCGCGATGCGCGCGATCATCGGCGAGCCCAGCGCTTCCTTGAGCACTTCGGATAGCTCGTCGGCAAACACGAACTTGAGGGCCCGCTTGGCTTCGGGCGGCACGTCTTCGGACACGTCGGGCTCGTTGCGCTTGGGCAAGACGATCTTCTTGATGCCGGCGCGGCGCGCACCGAGGACCTTCTCTTTGATCCCGCCGACGGGCAGCACTTGGCCGGTGAGCGTGATCTCGCCGGTCATGGCCACGTTCTTGTCGACCTTCTTGCCGGTGACGGCCGAGACCAGCGAGGTCGCGATCGCGACGCCGGCGGACGGGCCGTCTTTGGGCACTGCGCCTGCTGGCACGTGCACGTGGACGTCGTGTTTGCTGAAGAAATCCGGTGCGAGTTTGAGCTCGCCCGAGCGGCTGCGCACGAACGACAGCGCCGCCTGCGCCGACTCTTTCATGACGTCGCCGAGCTGGCCGGTCAGCGTCAGCTTGCCGTTGCCCGGCATCACGCTGGATTCGATGAAGACGATGTCGCCGCCGACCGGCGTGACGACCAGACCCGTAGCGACGCCGCGCACCGCCGTGCGCTTGGCGACCTCTGCGAAGAAGCGCGGCTTGCCGAGGAACTTTGGCAGCGTCTTGGGCGTGATCGTGGCCTCGAAGCTCGGCTTTTCGGCGACCTTGCGCGCGACTTTGCGGCAGATCGTCGCGATCTCGCGTTCGAGATTGCGCACGCCCGCCTCGCGGGTGTAATCGGCGACGATGGTCTCGAGCGCCGGCGTGGAGATCGCCGCTTGTCTGGCCGTCAAACCGTTGGCTTTGAGCTGCTTGGGCACGAGGTACTTGCGCGCGATCGCGACCTTCTCGGCCTGCGTGTAGCCGGCCAGCTGGATGATCTCCATGCGGTCGCGCAGCGCCGGTGCGATGGTGTCGAGCTGGTTGGCGGTGGCGATGAACAGCACGCGGCTCAGGTCGAACGGCAGATCCAGATAGTGATCGCGGAACGTGTTGTTCTGCTCTGGATCGAGCACTTCGAGCAGTGCGGACGATGGGTCGCCGCGCCAGTCCGCGCCGACCTTGTCGATCTCGTCGATCATGATGAGCGGATTGCTCGTGCCCGCATCGCGGATCGCGCGGATGAACGACCCGGGCATGGCGCCGATGTAGGTGCGCCGATGGCCGCGGATCTCCGCCTCGTCGCGCACGCCGCCGACGGACAGGCGGATGAATTTGCGGTTCATCGCGCGCGCGATCGAGCGGCCGAGCGAGGTCTTGCCGACGCCGGGCGGTCCGACGAAGCACAGGATCGGGCCCGACAGCGTGTTCTTGAGCTTGCGCACCGCAAGATACTCGATGATGCGGTCTTTGACTTTCTCGAGATCGTAGTGGTCCTCGTCGAGGATCTTGCGCGCCTTGGCGATCTCGAGGCTGTCCTCGGTCGTCGTGCTCCACGGCAGCGTCACGAGCCAATCCAGATACGTGCGGATGACCGAGTACTCGGGGCTGGCCGAGGGGATGCGCCCGAGCCGGTCGAGCTCGCGCAGTGCCGCTTTGTGCGCCTCCTCGGGCATCTTGGCGGCTTCGACCTTCTCGCGCAGCTCGTTGACGTCGGCCTGCGTCGGATCGGACTCACCTAGCTCGTCTTGGATCGCCTTGAGCTGCTGGCGCAAGAAGTACTCGCGCTGGTTCTTGTCCATCTCCTTTTGGATGTCCGACTGGATCTTGTGGCCCAGCTCGAGGACTTCCAGTTCGCGCGTGAGGTACGCGGTGAGCATGCGCAGGCGCGCGAGCGTGTCGCGCTCTTCCAGCACCGCCTGCTTCTCCGCCGTGTCAAGCCGCATGGTCGACGCGATGAAATACGAGAGCAGGTTCGGATCGGTGATGTTGTTGACTTCCAGCTCGAGCTCTTTGGGCGCCGACGGCAAGAACGCCAGCAAGCGCGTGTACTGCGCGGCGATGTTGCGCGAGAGCGCGGTGAGCTCGTCGCTGTCGGGCGTCTGGTCTTCAAGCTGCTCGACCTTGCCGACCAGGTACGGTTCCGCGCGCGTGAACTCGGTGATCGTGAACGGCACGGTGCCCGAGATGATGCAGCGCAGCGTGCCGTCAGGGACCTTGATCATCTTCTGGATGATGGCGACGGTGCCGATCGTGTAGACGTCGTCGGGGGCCGGCGGCGATGCATCGCGGTCTTTGAGCGCGACCACGCCGATCGGCACGCTCGCCTTGAGCGCGTCTTCCACGAGTTTGATGCCGTGCGGCTTGGTGACCGCCAGCGGCATGACCGTGTTCGGGAACAGCACTGAATCTTGCAGCGGCAGAACAGCCAGTTCGGACGGGATGCTGTTGGCTTCGCGCGCGTCGACGTCGCGCTGGTCGGTCGCCATCAGCCGCGCCCCCGGATCGCCATGCGGATCTCCATGCGGTCAACCCCGTCGACTTGGCCGCTGTCGGACACAGGCAGCTTGATGCTCAGCGTGCCGTCGTGATATTCAGCCTTGGCGGCATCGACCGCGACGACTGAGGGCAGCGGGATGCGCTTGAGAAAGCAGCCGTATTCGATCTCTTTTTGGAGCACCGCCTCGGCGCGGCGCAGGTCAGGCTCACGAAACCCAGCCAGGTACAGGCTTGCGCCCTCGACGACCAGCTTGACGTTAGCGGGATTGACGCCCGCCAGCTCGACGCGGACCATGACCGTGCGGCCACGGTCGGTCAGGTAGACGTCGGCGTTCGGGTTGAACGACCCGCGCCGGGCGTGCCGGGTCAGGGGGAGGCTCAATTCCGCGAACAATCGGTCGAATTCGCGTACGAGATCATCGGGCTGCATCTGTGATGGCGCTCCTGGATAGGCGGGAATAGTCCTATTTCGGCGTCCCGGGCCCTCCTACCCGCAGGCGGGACTTCCGATACAATAAATGCGGGAGTACTGGATGGCGACAAACCTCAGCATCGAGTGCGCCGACCGTTCCGTTAGGTGGTACCTGACGCCCGGACAATCATCGCGATACGAGATCATCGTGATCAACAAGTCCGGGGACGAGCATGTCGACTGCACCATGTCGTTGGACGAGCCAGCCGAAGGGGGGACCTTCGAGCCGGCCTCGTTCAGCTTACGCCCGCGCGAGCGCAAGACCGTCGCGCTCACCTTCGCTGAAACCGCCCAGGTGCCGCGCGATCAGCTGACCCTGATCTCGGTGCGCGACGCCGCCGGGGACGTCATCGCGTCGCTCGAGCGCGGCCTCATATCAGCCGGCGGCATCGACTGCACGATCCAGCTGGCGTGGAAAGAGCCAATACTCGACGGCGACGCAATCCGCGGTTTCGTCATCTCCTGTGCGGTGAAGAGCCTGAGCGCGACCGGCGGACAATTCGCACTGCAACCCACGCCGCATCAGTCGCTCGAATTCGTCGACGTCGCGCCGCTGCGGCTCGAACCCGGTCAGACCCAAACCGTCACCATCCCGATATTATGGAAACGCGCAGTCAAAGACGCGCAAGGCAATAACCATCCGCACGTCGTCGAGATGGGCGTCGCCGTATCGCAAGGCAAACGGACCGGCCGTTTGTCGTGGGATACGATCGAGAGCAAGCTCTCCCCGTACGAGCGCGCGGAAGCAGCCGAGGCCGCCGCTGCGCATGAAGCGCAATCCGTGCAACCGGCACAAGTCGTGCAACCAGCGCCGCCTCCGCAACCCATGCCGCCTCCGCTCGCACCCGCTTCGGCGCCGCCGAACCAAACTCAGACGGCGCTCGCGATCGAAGCGCCGACGCCGCCGTTTGTGAATCCCTATCCGGGGTCCGCGCCCGAGGCTACGTCGCCGGTTGCTGCAAGCGCGAACCCGCCGGCGGAGCCGGTGGGGCCGAGCCCGCCGCAGCCCGACTTCAGCAATCCCGAGAACGACGACGAGTTGATGTCGCTGCTCGTCGGCAGACCCGTCTCGCCGCCAGCGGGTTGGCGCGGACCAGGACGCGATGCGCCGGATGCGCCATCGGAGCCGCCGTCGATCTACGCGCGCAGGCCGGCGACAGTGCCTAAACCACAGCCACCGCAACCGCCGGCTCCGCCGCGCGCGCCGACGCCCGTCCCGCCGCCGGTCTCGCCGGCCGATTCAGGCGACGCGGTTCCGCAGCCGTATCGCCGGACATACGTCGCGCCCGGCATCGCGACGAGCGAAAGCGAAGCGCCGGTCGAGGAACAGCCTGCGACGGAAGGCCTTTTCGGAGAATCGCCGCTCGAGTCGTCGGTCGTCGGGCCGCCGCCGTCGCTCGCGCGCGCCATCGAGGCCGGTAAGGAACGCAAGGCCAGTGCGCGCCGCACGATCGAGATGCCAGACCTTCCGGCGCTGCGCTCGCATGAAGGACAGTTGGGAACGCTTGCGGTCGGCGGCACTGCGATCATCGCGCTTGCGCTGGTGGTCGTCTTCTACTTGATGCGTCCGACGATAGCTCCGCCGGTCGCACCGCAGGCCGCTCCGAGCGTCACCGTTCCTCCCGCGGTGGTCTTAGAGACTCCGCCTCCGGCCGCGAGCCCTCGACGCAACGATCAGAACAAACAGAACGCGTCGCCCGCACCGAATGCGTCGGGCAAGGTCGTCGCACCCCCGAGCGTCGCACCGACGGCCACTGCACGCGCGGCAGCCCAAGCGACACAGCGCGCGCTCGCGACGACGGCGCCCGCGCCGCCTCGTCCGGCGCCGACAGCGGCACACGTCGCGCTCGCGCCCAAGCCGGTGCACACCGCAGCGCCAAAACCGCGCCCGCATTACCGGCCGGCGAATCCGAGCATCGTCGTATCGATGCAGGGAGTCGACGCGCACTACGGCCCGGGCGGCCACGCCGTGCGCGTCCTGTGGGGCGCCAACGGGCAAGCCTCGGCGCACGTCGAGCTCACCGATGAGCGCGGCGATGTGCTCAGCTCGACCGACGTCCCCGGCGGACGCTACAACGCAGTGCTGTACGTCCCGCGCACGTACCGCGGGTCGGTCTTCGTCCAGGTCGTCTCGGTAGGAGCGCAAGGCGAGCGCGTCACACAGTCAACGTCGCTACCGGCCTTCTCCCACTGAAACCAAACAGCTCGCCGACGGGTAATCCGCTCCGATGGATACGACGACCCAATATGCGCTCGCGTATGCGCTGACGACCACGGCTGGCCTGCGCGGCTTTCTCACGCTCTTCGCCGCTTCCGTGGCGGCCCATTACCATCTTATCCATCCGAGCGCCGGCTTCATGTGGCTCGGCGCGGACGGCACCGTCATCGTGCTGGGCGTCTTCGCGTTGCTCGAGCTCGCGGCGGACAAGATCCCCGTGGTCGATCATGCGTTGCACGCGGTTTCGTTCGCGGCGCGACCGGTCGCGGCCGCGATCCTCGTCGGAGGCACGGTCAACACGAGCAGCCCCGGCGAGCTGGCGGGCCTGATGGCGGCCGGCGCGCTCAACGCGCTTGTCGTGCACACGTCTTCTGCCACTGCGCGCGCCGCATCATCGGCGACCACCCTTGGTCTGGCGAACCCCGCGTTGAGCGTCGTCGAGGACGTGATCGCTATCGGCGGACTGATCGTGACGTTCGCCGCTCCGATCCTTGCCGCCGTGCTCGCGCTCATCTTGGTGATCTCACTGATCGTGCTCGGACGCAGGGTCTATCGCGGCGTTACAGCCGCTTGATGAAGTGGTACTCGATGCTGTTGCTCAAGTCGTCGAGCTCGCGCGTGTCGGGCAGGCGCGCGTAGCCTAGCCGCTCGTACAGACGATGCGCGTCGAGAAAGCGCGTGTCGCTCCACAGCTCGACGAACGTAGCGCCTCTGCGAGCCGCCTCTTCTTCGACGAGCTTCACGAACGCGGTGCCCAAGCCGGCGCGCCGCACGTTCTTGGAGACGTATAAGTGTTTCAGCTCCGCGCCGGAGGGATCGTGCGCCGGAGCGATGCCGGCGCAGCCCACGACGACGCCGTCGAGTTCCGCCGACCAGAAGCGCCCGCCCAGCGCTGCGAACGCGGTCGCGATGGCCTTCAATTGCGGCATCTCGTGCTCCAGCTCGAGCACGCAGCCGGGATATTCCGAAAACGTCGCATCGATCAACGCGATGAGGCCGGCCGCATCGTCGTCGCGCGCATCGCGTATGCGCGCTTTGGAGCGGTCGAATTCATTCGACCGTGCCTGCGTCACGGGGGCGGCAAGTAGCGGCCGTACAAAAAGGTCTCGCCGTCTGACTCGAGCACCCAGGTCGAGCCCTTCTCCCAACGCAGCTCGCTCTCGGTGGCCAGCCCGTCGTTGACGAGGTTGGTCATGAGATCCGCGATGACGTCACCGTGGCTGCACAGCAGCGCCGGTCTCGAGCCCAGCGTCTTGATGAAGGCGAGCACGTCATCGGCGTCGGTGTTCTCGGCCAATTGGTCCGCGGCTTCGACGGCGAGCTTACGCGCTTTGGCGAGCGGCTCGACCGTCTCTTTGCAGCGCACGTGCGGACTGGTGATCACGCGCGCGAACGAAAAGGCGCTCAACCGCTGCACCAGCTCGTCTGCTTGTCGGCGGCCGGCTTTGGTCAGCGGCCGCTGCTCGTCCACCTCGGTCCACTCGCTGCGGTTGAGCGCCTTGGCATGACGCACGAGGTAGATCGTCGAGCTCATCTGGTTACGCAGCGACGCGCGCCCCTGGCGCTCGCCGCCGGCTTGTACGGCCGCAGCATCGATCTCGTTGGAGAGCCCGCGCAGCAAGGCGCGGTCGTGATTGTAGGTCAGCAGCGCGGAGGCTTGCCGCACCGAGACCCAGCGCAGCTCATCCACTTCGCGGCTCGGCCGGAAATGACCGGCCAGCGCTCGCATCACCCAGTAGTGGACGACCTTGGGCCGTCCGCGGTGATCCTTATACTTGGTGCTGCCGAGCGCGCGTTCGAGACGGCAACGCATGCCCGTCTCCTCCTCGACCTCGCGGATCGCGGTGTGCTCTTCGCGTTCGCCGGCCTGCAGTTTGCCTTTAGGGAACGTCCAATCGTCGTATGACGGCCGGTGGACGATGACCAGCTCGAGAGCCCCTTCGGGTTTGGAGCGAACGATGATCCCGCCGGCTGCGCGGACGACCCCGTTCACATCCACGAACGCAGCTTCTTCCTGTCGAATGCGCGCCAGGCTTCGTGCCACACGGCGCGTGCGGCGTTGGCCGCGGTCAATTCCAACGCGTTGAATTGGCCGGCCACGAACGTCAAGGGCCCGCTGGCCGCGTGCTCGCGCACCCACTGCATCGCGACCACGGCATCGTGGTGCTCGCCGAGCACTTCCTGCAACGCCGCGGCCGCGCGGGCGAAGCTGCGCGCGCGCCGGCCGATGACCGGGGTGACGGCCTCGGCCGCGTAGCGGCAGCGTTTGGCGCGGATGCGCAACTTGTGCAACTGGTCGTCGGTGGGCTGCTGGCCGAAGTCGTCCACCATCGTGCGCACGTTGCGATACAAGCTGGCGATCAGCGGCGGCAGGGTCAGCATCCCGGCCTCGGCGGCGATGGGCGCGAGCTGCGGCGCGCGAGCGGATTCCACCAGACGCTTCAGGAGTTCGATATAGCGAGGATCGTGGACCGTGGCGTTGAGCCGCTGCATGGAGGCCGCGCGCTGTGCGGCCAAAAGCGCGAGGATCTGGGCGCCGGCGTTGCGATCGCGCGGCGGCAACGCACCGGCGTGTTTGCGCAGTCGATCCATCAAGACGTCGGCGTCACGCACGGCCCCTAACTCGTCGGCGAGCCAGCCGAGCTCCTGCCGCAACGAGCCGGCCCATTCGATATCCATCAACGGCAAGAACGTGCGCAGGTGCGAACGCAGGCGACGCACGGCGACCCGCGCCTGATGGATGTCCTCGGGATCGGTGCCTAAGCGGATACCGGCGTCGTGCCGCAACAGGCGGGTCGACGCGAGTGCGAGCGCACGCCGCAAGACCGCCCCTGCGGTGGCCTCTGGCGCGAGCTCTTCGACCTCGAGCTCGGGAGGACGCCGGGCCCGCATGCCCAGCGCGCGCACGATCTTGGGCGTCGGATCTGCGGCGCCGGCTCCTGCGGCCTGGAGCCGTTCGAGGATCGCAGGCAGAAGCGTTTCTGGTGCGGCTTCCTTGAGCTCGATCTCGATCTCGCGGAAGCGGTCAGCGATCTTGCGGCCGTCGAGCACGGCGACGTCGTCTTGGACGGTTTCGGCAAGCGGCGTGCCGTCGGGCCCCTTCAAGGTGATCATCTGGCGCGTCGTGCGCAGCCGGACGATCTCGTGCACGGCGCTCTTGCGCAAGTACGCGGTCAGCAGGTCGAGCGCCGCCGGCGGTGGCGCTTGCGGTTCCCCCTGGAACACGTGCTCGCCGCGCACCAGCAGATCGCCGTTGGATTCGAGCGGACCCGGCAGTTTGACGGTCCAGCCTTGACCGATGCGGTAACGCAAGCTGCAGCCCCAACGGGTGAGGCGCAGATCGCGCGTATCGAAGTAGGTCGTCTTGAGTTTTTCGGTGACGGCATCGGCGCTGGCGACGTCGATCGTCACCAGCGCGAGGTCGGGCAGTCGAAAGGCGGCCGGCGCCCCGAGTTTGAGTTCGCGCTCAAGCACTGACGTCGACGGGCGTGTGAGCCTGCAGGCGCGCCGTCGCCAGCTCTTGCAGCCGGCGGTGCGCGTTGAGATGGAGCACGTCCGGCACCTTGTGCCAGACGCCTTCGGCGTCAAGCGTCCAGGCGAGCGCGTCGTCGGCGAGATCCACGTCGAGGATCTCTTGCAGGCGCGCTTGCAGCAGCGGATCGGTGACCGGGATGACCGCCTCGACGCGCCGGTCGAGGTTGCGCTGCATGACGTCCGCCGAGCCGATGAAATACTCCGGCCCGCGCTCGTCGCCGCCGAAGCGCATGATGCGCGAGTGCTCGAGATAGCGGCCGACGATCGAACGCACGCGTATGTTGTTCGCCGATCCGTCCGCGCCCGGCTGCAAGCAGCAGATTCCGCGCACGATCAGGTCGATCTGGGTACCCGACTGCGCTGCGCCGTACAGAGCCTGGATGATGGTCGGGTCGACCAGATTGTTCACCTTGATGATGATGCGCCCGTCGGGTGCGTCCGCTTCGCGCTTGATGAGCTCGATCAGCGCGGGCCGCAGCGTGCCCGGCGCCACCAGCAGCTTCTTGTAACGGCTCTGCTTGCTGTAGCCGGTCAGGTAATTGAACAACTCGGTGAGGTCTGCGCCGAGGTCCTGATCGCTCGAGAGGATGCCGATGTCCTCGTACAGCCGCGCAGTCGTCGGGTTGTAATTCCCGGTCCCGACGTGGCAGTACCGCTTGATGCCCGTCGCCTCTTGGCGCACGACCAGCGTGATCTTGGCGTGCGTCTTCAACCCCACGATGCCGTAGACGACGTGCACGCCGGCTTCTTCCAGCGCGCGCGCGAAATTGATGTTGGTCGCCTCATCGAAGCGAGCCGTGACCTCGACGAGCGCCACGACCTGCTTGCCCGCTTCGGCGGCGCGGATGAGCGACTTGATGATCGGGCTGTCGGGTCCGGTGCGGTACAGCGTCTGCTTGATGGCCATGACGCGCGGATCGCGGGCCGCCTGGTCCACGAACGCCTCGACCGAGGTGAGGAACGAATCGTACGGGTGGTGGACCAGCATGTCGCCTTGGCGCAAGACGCGGAACAGCCGCAGCGTCTGATCGCCGGCCACTGAGAACTGCGGCGGGGTGAGCGGCAGCCACGGCTCGTACTTGAGCGCCGGTCGATCGAGGTCGGCGATCGCCCACAGGCCGCCCAGATCCAGCGGGCCGTCGACCACGTAGACATCGGAATTGTCGAGCTCGAGCTCGCGCATCAACAGGCTGCGCACGTCATCCGACATCGCACGCGCGATCTCAAGACGCACCGCGTCCGGCGAACGCCGCCGCATGCGCAGGACGGATTCGACGGCCTCGAGCAGATCTTCGGCTTCATCTTCTTTGAGCGCGAAGTCGGCGTTGCGAGTGATGCGGAACGCGTGGCTCTCGACGATCTCCATGCCCGGGAACAGCGAGTCGAGATGTGCGGCGATTATCTGCTCGACCGGCACGAAGCGTTCGCCGTCGGGCATGCGTACGAAGCGCGGCAGCAGCGGCGGGACTTTGAGGCGGGCGATGCGCGGCTCGGCCGCGGCGGGGTCGCCCACGACGACGGCGAGATTGAGCGACAGGTTGGAGATATACGGGAACGGATGGCCGGGATCGACCGCCAGCGGGGTGAGCACCGGGAAGATCTGCTCGTAGAACATCTTGTCGAGATGCGCGCGATCGCTCTCGTTCAGTTCGGACCAGTCCGCGAACCTGATGCCCGCCTGCGCGAGCGCGGGTTTGAGCTGCTCGGCGAAGATGCGGGCGCTGCGCTCCACCAGCTGCTCGGTGCGCGGCTTGATGATGTCGAGCTGCTCGGTGATCGTCAGGCCGTCGGAGCTCGTGCCGCCGACGCCCTCACGCAGTTGCTCGTGCAGGCCGCCGATGCGGACCTGGAAGAACTCGTCGAGATTGCGGCTGAAAATAGCGAGGAAGCGCACGCGCTCGAGCAGCGGCACCGACTCGTTCTCGGCCAACGCCAAGACTCGCGCGTCGAAGTCGAGCCACGAGAGATCCCGATTGAGATACTTCATCTGGTCCTAGGCTAGCAGGGGAGGGTTAAGGTTAACTAAAGCGGGGCCTGTTTCCCGTCGCGCAGACGCAGTGCGATCCAGTCGTTCGTGGACCCAGGCTGAGCAATGGGAAGTCGCGAATTGCGCCCTCACGCAAGGGCAACCGCGTGTGCAGCCCGGGGATTTCTCGCGAGATCGCGGAGGAGACCTACATGAACAAGCTACTCATTGGTGCTTTCACCATCGCTGCGATGCTGGCGACGTCACCCGCGGGGGCAGACCAGACTCCTGCGGCTTCGGCGGCGCCTTCGACGATGCCGGCCGTCGAAGCGATGCCCGCGGTGCACCATCTCGTCTATCGGTTCGGCTGGAACACAAAAGCGACGAAAGAGGGGAACAACACCGGAACGACCACGATCGATATCGTCGGGGTTGCAAAAGATGGCGGCCTGACCGTGAATGCGACGGATAGCTGGTGGAACGCGGTTCAGCCGAAGCAGAGTTCGACCTGCGAAGTCTATGCGAACGGCACGGTCACCTGCGCGAAGCCTCCGTACGCGTTGACGATCCTTCAGGCTGCCATCCTTCCGCTTCTCGGGCAGAACTATTTCAGCGCGTTGACCTCAAGTCTGACTTCGAGCTGGAAGCAGACCTATAACATTCGGGCGACCTTCGCGCCGGGTCCCGGTATGGGGTTTGCAGGACAAGTCTACACCTGGAACTGCGCATATGCCCTAACCGGCAAGGGCACCATTCCCCAGCAGCCGCCGCTGGTCCAGATCCAGTCCGATGGCACGCTGAAACAGCAAGGCGGCCGGTACACCACCATCGATCAAAAGGCTGGGATCCTCTTCGACCCGCGCATCAAGATGCCGGTGTATGTCAGCGAGGTGCTGCGGGTCATCCCGCAACAGAGCATCAATTCGTACACCATAGAGATGAAACTGATCAGAACTTAGCCGACGCGCGGGGGCGTTGCGCCCCCATCGTCTTCGGGGATCTCCTCAAGCGCGAAGTCGACGCGCAGCACGAGCGGGCCGAGCCGCATCTCGAATTTGGTGCCGGCGAGTTGCATGCCCTTATGCCTCCAATCGCCGCCAGCGCAGCGTCGCAATGGTGACGCCGACGAACGCGATCGCGGCCAGCGCGAGCGCGTCGATTGCGACGCCGTACCCGAATGGGTACACGTGGAAGATGTGTTCGTCGAATTCCCAAAACGGGAAGTATGCGATCGGGTTCGGGATGTTGACGATCTGCCAAAGCTTGTGCAGCGGCGGTGTCAGCGGCAGCAGCCCGATGGCGAACAGACCTTGACAGACCGGCCAGAGCGGCCCGGTGACCGCGCCCTGCCAGCTGCCTTTGATGCCTGCGGTGAGCGCCTGCGTCAGGCCGAACATCGCGACAGGAAATGCCGCGAACCGCGCGAGCTTGAGCAGGGCAACGGTGTCAAACGAAGCGTGCACGGGTAACGGCCGCTCGCCGACCAGCGACACGAACAACCACCCCGCCGCGCACGACAGCACGAAGACCGCGAGTGCAGCTGTGATATCGATGGTCAGGATGCCGATCGCCTGCGCGCCGCGCGAGATCGGTTTGGTCCATGTCAGTGGAAGATGTCCATCGTTCTCGATCGACAGACTCGCGCCGAAGACCGAGCCGAAGATCGCCGCGAGGATCGCGGCGCTGTAACCGATCACGGCAAGCACGGTCGCCGGATCGGCCGCGTTGAGCCGGCGGCACTCAGGACACGCCGCGGCAAATCCGATCCAGCCCACCAGCACGAGGGCGATCAGCCCCGCGACCGCGACGATCAGTCCGTTTCGGACGCGCAATAGCTCGACGTAGAACATGTCGTCGCTCCTATGCCTGCAGCCGGCGCCATTGCGCAGCGGCGAGCGCCCAACCGCCGATCGCGATCACCGCGAGCGCGATGCCGCTGGTGAGCCCCGATAACCCGTTCGAGCCGGCACCAGTCATCAGCGAGAACTCCGCCTCGTGGTACTGGACGTATATAAGCGGGTTCACGACGTTGAGCGCCACCATGATGCCGTGCCAGATGGCGGGCAGCGGTAAGGCGTACAAGACCACAAGGACGATGGCGATCAGCCAGACGAGACCCTGTACGCGCGCGCCGCCGCGGGCGCTCGCGCTCAACGCATTCAAAAGACCGTACCAGGCCAGCGGGAACAGCAGGAAGCGCACGATGTTGACGGACACCGCGGTATTGAAGCCCCACGTGATGGGCGAATGCACGACGTCGAGAATGGCCACAAGGGTGACAAAGCCCAGCAATGTTGAGATGATCAGGGCCGCCGAGTCCACGAGCGCGATCGCGGTGGCGTACTGGGTACGGGAGTACGGTTTGGTCCACGCGAGCTCGAGGTGGCCTTCATTCTCTTTTGCGAGCGGCACGCCGAGAACCGTCGCCATGATACCGCCGGCGAGCAGCGCTGCCGTTCCGAGCAGCGCTACGAAGCTGGTGGGACCGCCCGAGGATGGCGTATCGCCGGCCTGGACGCTCACGTGACCGTGCGGCGAGAGGGCGCTGACGAGGATGACGGCGCCGAGGATCATGGCCAGTGAGATCACTAGCCACATCAGGGCCCGGCTGACGGTCACGATCTCTTTATAGTACATCCTAGTTCTCCCGGTTCAGCGTGGCCATCGCGGCGCCGGAATCGTCGCCGACGGCCGCAAGGAAGATGTCTTCGAGATTCTGATTGAGCACGCGCAGGCTCGCCGGCTTTGCGGCATCGATCAGATTGGCCACACCGTTGCCTCCGTCGCGGATGTATGCTCGCAACACGCGTCCTTGGCGCATGACGCGCCGCACGTGCGGATCGCCGTCCAGCGCGGCGATCGCCGGGGCGTCGCCGTCGAACGTCGCTTCGACGACCTTTTCACCGGCGCGCAGCTCCTCGACGTCGCCCGCCAGAAGCACTTTGCCCTTGTGCATGATCGCGACGTGGTCCGCGGCGCGCTCGACCTGTCCGATCTGGTGCGAGCTGAACAGGATCGTCGCGCCGCCGGCCGCCGCGTCGATCATCAGATCGAGCACGTGGCGCTGGTGGACGGGATCCAAGCCGCTCGACGGCTCGTCGAGCACCAGGATGTCGGGCCGGATCGAGAATGCCATCGTCAGCGCGAGCGCGCTCTGCTGGCCCTTGGAAAGCTGCTTTGCCTTCTTCTTCACGTCGAAGGCGAACAGATCCAACAGCATCTGTGCGCGCGCCGCATCGTAGCGGCGGAAGGACCGCTTGGTCATCTCGAGGTGCTCGCGGCCGGTCATCCAGCCGTACAACGCGCTCGTCTCGGGCACGTACGACATGCGCTCGAACAGCTCGGGCCGCAGCCGCTCGCCGTCGAAGCGCACCTCGCCGGCGTCCGGAAACGCCAAGCCGAGCACGCACTTGAAGGTCGTCGTCTTGCCGGCGCCGTTCGTGCCGAGCAACCCGAAGATGGATCCCCGGTTGATCGAAAACGACACGTCGTCGACGGCCAGCGTCCGGCCATAGCGCTTGCTCAGCGCGTGGACGGAGATCATCGGGGTATGTTCGGTTGTCATGATGCTGCGTTCTCCTCTGACGCATGAGTTGGATACCAGCGGTCGAGCGCTCGCTCGAACAAAACTTTCATCTCGTCGCGCGCGAGGCCCATCGATTTGCCCTCGCGGACGGCTTGCACGATTGCCTGGTCGGCGACGTCTGCGACGGCGCGCTTCGCGCCGGCGACGGTACCGGTGCCGGCGATAAACGAGCCCCGGCCGGCCATGGTTTCGATCACGCCGTCGCGCTCGAGCTCTCGATAGGCGCGGGCGACGGTGTTCGGATTGACGATGAGATCAGCTGCGAGCTGTTTGACGGTCGGCAGCTGCTCGTGCGGTGCGAGCACACCGAGCGCAACGGAGCGCTTGACCTGCTCCACGATCTGGAGGTAGATCGGCACTCCGCTGCGCGGGTCGACCGTGAAGATTGCTGGCATCGGACTTAGATCCTCGGCCCCCAACCTGGAAACACGTTGTTGGTGTTGGCGTTGGGCAGGCGAACGAACGGGTGGCTGATATCGTCGATGGTCTGGACGCCGTTGGCGTTGGTTTGGGTCGACAGCATGGTGGGTGTCCTTTCTTATTTACTGTTATACTAGTGAACTAGTACGATATGAGTATAGGTCGCCGAATAATGCTTGTCAATACCAATTTTGTCCCGCGCCTAGGGATTCTGCGCTGCGTGACCCAAACCGGCCAACCTATGGCGATTGAATATCACTACGGCTCTTTGACGTGGCCTCAGGTCAAGGAGGCGGCCGCCGCCCGCAAGGTCGCGGTCGTGCCCGTCGCCGTCCTTGAGGACCACGGGCGCCATCTTCCCATCGACACCGATCTGCTGCTGTGCAACGCCGTCTGCGAGCGCGCGGTCGCCGCGTGCGCCGACCGCGCGGTGCTCGTGCCGGCCATCAATCACGGCTACACACCGCATCACATGGACTTCCCGGGACCCATCACGATCGGCTGGCAGACCTTCATCGCCTACGGTGTGGACGTGTGCCGCAGTCTGGCTCATCACGGCTTCACGCGCATCCTCATCGTCAACGGGCACGGGAGCAACACGCCGTTCGTCGACATCATCGCGCGCCTGACGGTGGTAGAGACTGGAGCGCTGGCAGCAGCGGTCAACTACTGGAACGCGCCCGGCGTGCACGAGGTCGCCGAAGACCTGCGCGAATCGGACAAGATCGGCGGCATGAACCACGCCTGCGAGTTCGAGACCTCGATCTATCTCGCGCTGCGGCCCGACCTGGTCGACATGTCCAAAGCGGTGCGCGAGCTCTCGCACCGCCCGACCGTGAATTACTGGACCGATCTCGTGGGGGGCGACGGACCGCTCGCGATGATGGAGCACTGGAGCGCGCTTTCTGAGAGCGGCGTGATGGGCGACCCGACCGTGGCCAGCGCACAAAAAGGAGAGCGTTTGCTGGCCGCGGCTGCACGTGGTGTCGTCGAGCTCGTCGACGAGATGCGCGCGCGCCCGGATGCCAAGCGGGTGGACCATCATTAGGAATGTAGTGGCGCGATCTTTGACCGCGCTGGTCATCGTCTTGGCGTTCGCAGGCTGCACGAAGATCCAGACGGCGGTGGCACCGCGCGCAGGCGCCGGGAACGCCTGGACGATTCCGGGCACCCTGCGCATCGCCAGCCGGCAAGAGCCCGACAACCTCAATCCGATGCTCGGCACCGAAGTCATCGACAAAGATCTGTCGATGTTCTGGGGCGGCTACCTGTTCAACTGGAGCGATCGCAACGAGCTGGTGCCCGAACTCGCGGCCGAGGTCCCCACGCTCGCCAACGGCGGCGTCTCGAAGGACGGGCTGACGATCACGTATCATCTGCGGCGCGGCGTGAAGTGGCAAGACGGCGCGCCGTTTGGCGCCGACGACGTGATCTTCACTTGGACCCAGCAGCTTAACCCGGACAACCCGGTCATCAGCCGGCTTGGTTTTGACGATATCTCGCGCATCGACAAACTTGACGGCTACACGATCGCCGTGCGGCTCAAGCGCCGCTTCTCGCCGTTCGTCAACATGTTCTTCACGATGAGCAACAACCCGGTCGCGGTGCTGCCCAAGCACCTGCTCGCGAAGTATCACGACTTGACCCGCGTGGCGTTCAACCGGCAGCCGGTGGGCACCGGGCCGTTTCGCGTGGTGGAGTTCGTGCACGGTTCGCACATCACGTTCGAAGCCAACCCGCTGTACTGGCGCGGGCCGCCAAAGCTCAAACGCATCGAGTGGCAGATCGTGGGCAACGACAACACCATCCTCACGCTGCTGGAATCGCACGGCATCGATTTCTACTATCGCGCGACCGAAGGGCTGGCGCCGAGCCTTCGCAGCATTCCCGGCACGCGCGTCATCATCTATCCGTTCACGCAGTTCGCGGACATCGGCATCAACGCGTCGCATCCGCCGCTGGACGACGTGCGCGTCCGCCAAGCCCTCGCCTACGCCACCGACCGGACGGAGCTCATCGACAAGGTCAGCCACGGCATCGACGCGCTGGGCGACACCGATCAGCCGAGTTTTTTCTGGGCGCACGACGACAACGCCATGAAGTATCCGTACGATCCCACACGCGCCGCCGCGCTGCTCGATGACGCGGGCTGGAAGCGTGGCGCCGACGGCATGCGCTACAAAGAGGGAAAACCGCTGCAGCTGCAGATGACCGGGTTCACCGGTTCGTCGACGGTGAGCGGAGCGCAGGTCGTGATCCAGCAGCAATGGCGCGCGCTCGGCGTCGACATCCAGATCAAGGATTGGCCGTCAAATGAGCTCTACGCGACGCTCGCCAACGGCGGCGTCGAGCAGAGCGGGAAGTACGACGTCGCATACGAGGAGTGGGCCAACGGAATCGATCCTGATGAGTCGATATTGGTGACCTGCACGATGGCGCCGCCCGCGGGCTGGAACATCTACCATTTCTGCAGTAAGCGCCTCGACGCCGCGGAGGCCGATGCGCTCACGACGTACGATCAGGCGCGGCGCAAAGCCGACTACGCGGTCGTGCAGGAGGAGATGACGCGCGAATTGCCGTTCATCATCATCTGGTACGTACGGCGCATGGACGTCATCAACACGGACTTCCACGACTACAAGCCGGCGCACGCCGTCACGCCGTTCTGGAACACGTGGGAATGGTCGATCTGACGACTTAGGGGACGAGGATCAGTTTGCCGGTCGTCTTGCGTGCTTCGAGGTCGCGGTGCGCCTGCGCCGCGTCCGCGAGTTTGTAGACATGGCCGATGCGCACGTGCAGTTCGCCGCGCTCGATCATGCCGAACACGTCGTCAGCTCGCGTGCGCAGCTCCTCGGGCGTCGCGACATAATCGACCAACGTCGGGCGGGTCAAGAATAGCGAGCCCTTGACCAAGCGCAGCGGCTCGATCGCCGGCGCTTTGCCGCTGGACTGACCATAACTGACCATCATCCCGCGCGGGCGCAGGCAGTCTAACCCTTTCTCGAACGTCGTCTTCCCGACCGAGTCGTAGACGACGTGCACGCCGGCGTTGGAGGTCAAGCGTTTGACCTCGGTCTCGAAATCCTGGCGCGTGTAGAGGATGACCTCGTCCGCGCCGGCTTCGCGCGCGAGCGCGGCCTTCTCGTCGGTCGAGACGGTGCCGAAAACGCGCGCCCCGATGCGGTGGGCCATCTGCGTGAGCAGCAGCCCGACGCCTCCCGCCGCCGCGTGCACCAGCGCCGCGTCGCCTTTTCGAAGCGCATAGGTGGAACGAGTGAGGTAGTGCGCCGTCATGCCTTGCAGCAGGACCGCCGCTGCGGTCTGATCGTCGATATCATTCGGAACCTTGACGAGTTTGTCGACCGGCGCGACCACGTAACCGGCGTACGCACCGCGCACGTTCCAAAACGCCACGCGGTCGCCGACGCTCGCGCCGGACGTGCCCGGTGCGATCGCTTCGACCCGTCCTGCACCCTCGTTGCCCGCGATGAAGGGCAGCGTCCCGGGGTACAGGCCCATGCGCTGATAGATGTCGATGAAGTTGACGCCGATCGCGGTCATGCGCACGAGCGCCTCGTCCGGCCCCGGCGTCGGGATCGGCATGTCCTTGTGCGTGAGCGCTTCTGGACCGCCGTACGCGTTGATGACGATGGCGTTCATGTGCTTCTCCCCAGGGCGGCGCGCAATTGCGCCACCTCGCGCGCCAACGCTTCGTTCTCCTGCCGCAGCTGCTCGGCGGCCACGTGTTCGTACCCGGCCCGCGCGCCCTCGGCCAAGCCTTCTAACGCGCGGACCTCGTCGGGATCGAGATCCTCGCCGCTGGCGTGCGCGCCATAGAGCGCCACCGCGACGAGCGCGTTGTGGATGACGACTGGCACGGCGAGCACTGGGCTGGCGGCATCCGATGGCAGGTCAGGCCGCTGCCAACGCAAATCGAAGATGCGCACCGGCGTCATCTCCGACTCCAGCACGAGCACGAGACGGTCTTCGTCGTCGAGCTTCAAGGCAGTGCCGGGGCCCCAGCCGGTCGCCGATCGGCGGACGTAGCCCGCGCCATCGTCGGCCTTGCGGAACACGGCGGCCGATGCGAGCGTGAGAGCGCCGACCGGTTCGCTTTGCAGCAAGTCGTCGACCGTGTCGATCGAGCTCGCGTTGGGCAGCGCCTTGCCGACGCGCCGCAGTCGCTCTACGGCCTCGTGGCGCTGGCGGAAGAAGACGCGTTCGGTGAAGTTCTCCAAGCGCTTGTCGAGAACGGCTAGATAATAGCTGAGGAGCACCGCGACGACGATTTCGACCGCCGTCGCGAGCTTGCTCGCGAGCAAGACCTGTCCGACGAGGTAATCGATAAGCGAGAAGATCAGCACGATGAGCGCTGTCAGGATGCCATATGTCAACGCGCGGTTGATCACAAAGCGCACGTCGAACATCCGGTGGCGGATGACCGCATAGGCGACTGCAAGCGGCAGCGCCACGCTGAACAGCAGCAGCAGCGACTGCCCGACGACGGGAACCTCGAAGGGCGCATTGCTGTAGACCAGCACGTCAGCCGTGAAGATGCCGACCACGCCGGCCAGCAACCCGATGACCACCCATATGATGCGCTGACGGACCTCGCCTGGCGACCTTGCATACGTATCCAGCAGCGCGGCCACAGCCAGCGCGAGGATCGCGCCGCGCAGCGCTAAGCTCAAGGTCTGCACGGTCTCGGCTTTCAGACCGAGCGCGAGGTTCGCGTAGTCGGGGTACACCGTCAGCGCCGCACAGACGACGAAGAGGTACGGGATGCTCCGCTCCAGCCAGCGGCGCCACCCCTCCCTGTCATCGTTGGCAAAATGCAAGCCGAACATCAGCAGACCGACCACGCCGCCGCTGATGAAGATGTCGTCGAGCACGGTTGTCGCTATGTTCGACGCCGCCGACGGATAGCGCGACAGGCTGACGAAGAACGTCTGCGGATTCAAGCCGACGCAGAAGAGATAGAAGCCCCACGTCGCCGGTCCTGGCCGCAACAGCACGAGCGACGCACCGATGACAAGAAACGCCAGAGTCGCGAGGCGGCGCAAGACGAGGGCCAGCTGATACGGCCGGGGGTATGCCAGCGGCGCGGACGTCAGCGCGATCGCGCTCGGCCCTGAGGCGCGCGCGATCCACAGCGTGATGGTGGTCCCGACCGGGACGTTCGACTTGGCCGGCAGCACAAGGTTGCGAGCCTCCTTCGAGGTGAGATGGAGGTCGATAAGGTCGCCCTGCAGCAAGCCCGCTCGGGCGGCAGGCAAGTCAGCGGTGACGCCTTTGATGCGACCGTCGTAGTCGGCACGCATACCAAACGTCCCGGGCGGGTGTACCAGGTAGGCGAGATTCGCCAACGACATGCCGATAACCCAACTAGCGAGCAGGGCGACCGCACCGAAGCGTGCGATCGTTCCAACCGCAGAGGGCCGTTGCGTTGCAGCGTCCATATCGTGAACGTCCGCTTCGCTGGCGAGCCGGGTCGGCACTCTCGCCGCGGTGTAACAAGCGGTCGGGTACGCTGGTCGTACGGCTAGCACGCAGTAAAGGAGAGGCTGCTCGATGAGGAAATACGCGCTGTTCTTCGCGGCCGCGCTGGCATTGACGGTGGCCGCAGCGCTGCACCCGGTGCCCGCGCAAGCGAGCTTCAAGGTCTGCAATGATTATAAGGAGCACATCAGCTCGGCGGTCGCCTACTACTCGGCGGAGTACGACTACTTCATCTCCGAGGGCTGGTGGTCGCTCGATCCCGGCCAGTGCAAGACGGCGATGGCCGGCGATCTCAAAGTGAAGTACGTCTACGTGTACGCGATGAACGACAACAATTCGTGGGAGTGGGGCGGCGACTACAAGATGTGCGTCAACCCCGATGACCCGTTCACGCTCTACAACGCGCAGAACAAATGCCCGTTCGTCTACAAGAGCTTCCGCGAGGTGGACACGGGCGAATCCAACACGTTCACCTACACGTTCAAATGAATCGGGCCCGGCTCTCCGGGCAATCTCAGCTTTGACGCAGCGCGAACGAACCGGGGTCCTCCGCAGGGACCCCGGTTTTCGCTTGCAGAACGCGACCGCGTTGCGCACCAGCACGTTCGGTCCGCTCAAAACAAACGTTCCGGTCATCGGCCAGGGGACGTGGCAGATGCACGCCGCCGGTGCGCGCGCCGCAGGGGCGGTCAATGCGCTTGCGTTGGGCATCGAGCTCGGCATGACCCATATCGATACCGCCGAGATGTACGGCGACGGGCGCGCCGAGGAGATCGTCGGCGATGCGATCGCCGGCAAACCGCGTAAAGACCTATTCGTCGTCTCCAAGGTCCTGCCGCAGAACGCAAGCTACGACGGCACGCTGCGGGCGTGCCGCCGGTCGCTGAAGCGGCTGCGCACCGACTACCTCGACGTCTATCTGCTCCATTGGCGCGGGCGCCACCCATTGGAAGAGACGATGTCCGCCTTCGAGCGCCTCGTCGACGAGGGCCTGATCCGGGCGCTCGGCGTGAGCAATTTCGATGTCGACGATATGGAAGAGGCGCGCGCGGCGCTGACCCGTCATCCGCTGGCCTGCAACCAGGTGCTGTATCACCTCGAGGAGCGCAGCATCGAGCATCGGGTGCTCCCGTACTGCCAATCGAACGACATCGCGCTGGTCGCATACAGCCCGTTCGGGCATGGCGATTTCGGAACCGGCTCGTCGAAGGGCGCGCAGGCGCTTGCTGCGATCGGGCAGCGCCACGGCGCCACCCCGCGCCAAGTGGCGCTCGCGTTTCTCACGCGCCATCCCGATTCGTTCACGATCCCCAAAGCCGAGCGCCAAGATCACGTCCGCGAGAACGCGGGCGCCGGCGACCTGACGCTCACACGCGACGATATCGCGGCGATCGATGCGGCGTTTCCGCTCGGCCGCAACGCCGGGTTGCCTACGCTCTGATGTTCATAGGCGGGATAGAAAACGGCCCGGCGGTGATCCGCCGGGCCTTTCTTGTCGTGTGGAGCGGTCGAATGTATTCGACCGTCTACATCATGTCGTAACCGCCCATGCCGCCGCCGCCGCCAGGCATCGAGCCGTTCTTCTTCTCCTCGGGCTTCTCGGAGATGAGCGTCTCGGTGGTGAGCAGCAGCGCGCCGATCGAGGCGGCGTTCTCAAGCGCGGAGCGCGTGACCTTGAGCGGGTCCACGATGCCGAACTTGAACATGTCGCCGTACTCGCCGGTCATGGCGTCAAAGCCCTCGTCGGCCTTGAGCGTCTTGACCTTTTGGACGACGACCGAACCCTCGAAGCCCGCGTTCTCGGCGATCTGCCGCAGCGGATCCTCGAGCGCGCGACGGATGATGTTCATTCCGACCGCCTCATCGCTGGCCTGGCCGTTGCCGCCCTTGAGCCCGTCGAGCGCCTTGATCGCGTGCACGAGCGACGCGCCGCCGCCAGCCAGCATGCCCTCTTCCACGGCCGCGCGGGCGGTGGAGACGGCATCCTCCATGCGATGCTTCTTCTCTTTGAGCTCGGTCTCGGTGGCTGCGCCGACCTGGATGACTGCGACGCCGCCCGACAGCTTGGCGAGCCGCTCTTGCAGCTTCTCGCGGTCGAAGTCGGAGTCGGTGTCTTCGATCTGACGCTTGATCTGCTCGATGCGTCCTTTGATCTCTTCCTTCTTGCCCGCGCCGTCGATGACCGTGGTCTCGTCCTTGGTCACTTTGACCGTGCGCGCCTTGCCGAGCTCGTTGATCGTGACCTTGTCGAGCTTGAGGCCGAGCTCTTCGGAGATGACGGTGCCGCCGGTGAGCACGGCGATGTCCTTGAGCATCTCCTTGCGGCGGTCGCCGAAGCCCGGCGCCTTGACCGCGACGCACGTGAACGTGCCGCGCAGCTTGTTCACCACCAGCGTCGCGAGCGCTTCGCCCTCGACGTCTTCGGCGATGATGAGCAGCGGCTTTTGGACCTGCACCACTTTTTCGAGCAGCGGCAGGATGTCAGCGATCGCCGAGATCTTGCGCTCGGTGATCAGGATGTAGGGTTCGCTCAAGCCCGCTTCCATGCGCTCGGGATCGGTGACCATGTACGGCGAGATGTAACCTTTGTCGAACTGCATGCCTTCCTTCAGCTCGAGCTCGGTCTTGGTCGAACGCGATTCCTCGACCGTGATCACGCCGTCTTTGCCGACCTTCTCCATCGCCTCGGCGATGACCGCGCCGATGGCTTTGTCCTTGGCCGAGATGGTCGCGACTTGCTGGATGTCCTCGTTGGTCTTCACTTGGCGCGCCATCTTCTTGAGCGCCTCGACGGCCGTCTCGACCGCCTTCTCGATGCCGGCCTTGATGCCCAGCGGGTTCGAGCCGGCCGCGACATTGCGCAGACCTTCGCGGATGATCGCCTGCGCGAGCACCGTCGCCGTGGTCGTGCCGTCGCCGGCGATGTCGTTGGTCTTGGACGCGACTTCCTTGACAAGCTGAGCGCCCATGTTCTCGAAGTGGTTGGGCAGCTCGATCTCTTTGGCGATGGTCACGCCGTCGTTGGTGATCGTCGGCGAGCCGAACTTCTTGTCCAGCACGACGTACCGGCCTTTCGGGCCGAGCGTCACCTTCACGGCGTCGGCGAGAGCGTTCGCGCCGCGCTCGAGGGCGCGCCGAGCGTTCTCGTCAAACAGCAGTTCTTTAGCAGCCATGATGTTTTCGTGTTTCTCCTTAGCGCTTCACAACAGCGAGAACGTCTTTCTCACTGACGATGAGGTAGTCTTTACCGTCGAGCTTGATCTCTGAGCCCGAATACTTCGAATAGATCACGCGATCGTTGATCTTCAGGTCCATCGGGATGACGTCGCCCTTATCGGTGCGGCGCCCCGGTCCGACGAACATCACGATGCCTTCTTGCGGCTTTTCCTTGACGGTGTCAGGCAGGATCACGCCGCCGGCAGACGCTTGCGCCTGTTCGACGGCTTCGATGACGACGCGGTCGCCAAGCGGTTTAAGTTCGAGTTTCGACGCAGTAGCGGGCACGGGATGACCTCCTGCAGACGTGGGCTGGGTCCGGATGGATGCCGGCGCGAACCCCAAGCGGGGCGTGTGCACGCCGGCGTGAAACTCTGGACCTCTAGGATACGCCCCGGACGGGGCTGTTCTGTTGAATTAGCAGTCTTAGCACTTGAGTGCTAACCCCAGTATAGCGGGAGGTTCAGGCTTTGACAAGTGGTTCCTGCCCCTACGGCGGCGCCCGTGCCTGAGGCCGCTTCCTGGGTCGAAATCGACCTTGCGACCCTTGTCGCGAACGCCCGCGCGCTTGCCGCCAAGGCCGCCCCGGCCATCCTCTGCGCGGTGGTCAAATCCAACGCCTACGGGCACGGGTTAGTGCCGGTGGCGGCGGCGCTCGCGGGGTCAGGTATCGCGGGCCTCCGGCTGGCGGTGTTCGCGGCCGGCGAGGCGTTCGCGCTGCGCGCGGCAGGCATCGAGCTGCCGATCCTCGTGGTCGGTCCGGTGGCGGACGCCGACCTTGCACGAGCGGCGCAGCAGCGGCTCGAGCTCGCGCTGCTCGACGAGCGCATGATGGAGCCGTTCGCCCGGGCGCGGGTCGCGGCACACCTGAAGGTCGACACCGGCACCAGCCGCTTCGGCGTTCCTTACGATCGCGCGGCGGATGTGCTCGCACGCTGCGCGCAGCTCGGCGTGGACGTCGTAGGCATCTACTCGCACCTTGCGAGCGCTGAAGACATCGACACCGCGTTCGCCACACAGCAGGTGAAGAGACTCTCCGATGTAACGGTCGAATTTATTCGACCGTCGGACGGTCGAACAGGTTCGACCGCTCCAGCACCGCTGCTGCACATCGCGGCCTCCGCGGCGGCGATGATGTGGCCGCAAAGCCGGCTCGACATGGTGCGCTGCGGTATCGCCGTGTACGGGGCGTGGCCGTCGGCTGAGGTGGAAGCGGTGATGGCTGGGCTCGATCCAAGCTTCACGCTGCGTCCGGCGCTGCGCTGGTTCGCGCCGATCGCGCAAGTGCGCGAGGTGCCCGCGGGCGAGAGCGTCGGATATAGCCGGACGTTCGTCGCCGCGCGCGACTCGCACATCGCGGTGCTGCCGGTCGGCTACGCCGACGGCCTGCCGCGCGCCGCCGGAGGCGGGCGCATGCGCGTGCGCATCGGCGATGCCCGCGCGCCGATCGCCGGTCGCGTCGCCATGAACGCGTGCATGATCGACGTCAGTGACGTGAGACCGCGGCCTCAGCCCGGCGACCGCGTCGAGTTCGAGATCGAGGCGCTCGCCAAAGCGGCGAACACGATCAACTACGAGATCCTGGCGCGACTGCCGGCGCATCTGGAGCGCCGCTATACGTGATCGCCGGACACGGCTTGCAGCTCGCACTGCTGCTCGGCATCGTCGTCAACATCACGATCGTGACGCGGCGCCTGCGCATACCCTACACGGTCGGTCTTGTGATCGCCGGCCTGGTGGGCGTGCTGCTGCCGGCGCACCAGATGCTGTCGCTCACGCCCGAGCTTGTGCTGTTCGTGTTTCTTCCGCCGCTGCTGTTCGCCGCCGGGCTTGGCATCAGCGTGCCGGACCTTCGGGAGAATTGGATTCCCATCACGTTGCTGGCGACCATCGGCGTGCTGCTCGGCATCGCGATCTCGTACGTCATGCTCCATTTCGGCGCCGGATTTTCGACGCGCGACGCAGTGCTCTTCGGCGCGATGGTCGCGGCCACGGATCCGGTCGCGGTCATCGCTATATTCAAGACGCTGCGCGTCAACCAAGGGCTGGCCTCCATCGTGGAGGGCGAAAGCATGTTCAACGACGGCACATCGGTCGTCATGTTCAGCGCGTTGCTGGCTGCCACAGCGGGCACGGGATCGTCGATCGATTTCGGCGTCGCGCTCGGCCAGTTCGTCCTCGTGACGGCGGGCGGCTTGCTCGTCGGGCTCGGTTTCGGCGGTCTCGCCCTGTTCGCGATCCGCTGGATCCGGGAAGATCCACTGCACGTGGCGGTCATCAGCGTGGCCGCGGCGTACGGCTCGTATTTCGTGGCTGACGATCTGCACGTCTCGGGCATTTTCGCCGTGATTTCAGCGGCGCTCGTGTTGGCGGGCGCGCGAGGCCTGGGGGCGCTGCCGGTCGCAGAGCGCGAGATCGTGACGAACTTCTGGTCGGTGGTCGCATTCATGGCCGAGACGCTGCTCTTCTTGCTCATCGGAACGTCGATCGACCTCGGCGCGCTCGTCGCCGCATGGCCGTATGCGATCTGGGCGATCGCAGCGGTCCTCATCGGGCGGCCGGTGATCGTCTACGGCCTCGCGCCGGTGTCCGCGCTGCTCGGGCGGCCGCTGCCGCAGTCCTGGCTCCACGCGATCACGCTGTCCGGCATGCGCGGCGCGCTTTCGATGGCCTTGGTGCTGAGCTTGCCGGCGGGCTTCCCGGATCGCGCCCTCCTCGTCCCGATGGTGTTCTCGGTCGTGCTGTTCACCATCATCGTGCAGGGCATCGCGCTGGAACCGTTGCTCAAGCGGCTTAGCCTGATGGCACCGGACCCCGCGACCGCCTCTGCGGAACAGGCTTGACGGAGCGCTGCGTTAGTGGTATCTTACCGTTAGTGCAAACTTACGAACGAATCCTCGATGCACTCGGCGACGCGACGCGGCGCGCGATCCTCGATATGCTGAGGTCTGGCGCGCGCCCCGTCGGGGAGCTCGCGAAACGCTTGCCGGTGAGCCGGCCGGCGGTCTCGCAACACCTCAAGATCCTCAAGAAGGCTGGGCTCGTGACGGACAGGCGCAATGGCACGCAACGGCTCTATCGGCTCGACGCCGATGGGTTGGCCGGACTGCGCGCGTATTTGGACTACTTCTGGAGCGCGGCCCTTGGCAACCTCAAAGCGGTCGCCGAAAGCGACCACCGCACCCGCAGGAGAAAGCAATGATCAAGAACGACACGCAGCAATTCGTGGTGGATCAGACGGTTCGCGTCGAAGCTCCGCAAGAAGCAGTGTTCGAATTGGTGAGCGACCCGAAGCAGATGAAGCGCTGGCAGCCCATCCACTTTTTCGAAGCGCGCCTCGGCGGCAAGTACAAGTTCGCAAAGGGTGAGTGGTCCGCCGTGGGTGAGATCGTCGAGTTCGATCCGCCGCGCTCGGTGGCGTACACGTGGGATTGGGAGAACAAGCCGATCGGCGCGCGCACGGTCGTCAAGATCGAGCTGACAAAAGACGGCACGGGCACGCTCGTCCGCCTCACGCACACGGGCTTTGTCGATGCCGAGTGGGCGCAGGACCATGGCAAGGGCTGGGGCTACTACCTGGGCCGGCTCAAGACCGTCGCCGAGGGTGGCGATCCCGGTCCCGACAGCGCACCGATGTAGTCATAAGACGCAGCCGGTTTGGACATGGTAAGGCGCACCGGGAGACCGGTGCGCCTTCGTGTGCGCCTTGGCTTAGGTGTAGGGAGACGCGCTAAGCCGGTCGATCTGCCAGTACGATCCCGTACCGGTCAGCGGCGTGTTGCAGTACGGGCACACCGCGACGCCTGGGTCAACGGGCGCGCCGCAGGACGGACAGTGCGATGGCGCGCCGGCGCCGACGGCTTTCGGAGTCGTCGTCCCCGCCGGGCGCACGAACACCGCGAACTCGGTGAACAAGGCAGGCTGGGTGGATCCGTCGGTGACGACGCGGTTCGCTTCGTCCTGGCTGTAACGGGTCGCCTGGCCGGTGAACCTGACCGTGATAAGCTGTTGCAGCCCATCGACCGACACCTTGAACGTCATCGGGGAATCCAATTTCACGCCGCTCACGTGGCGCACGATTCCGGCGCTTTGCCACTGCGTCACGCACTGCGCGAGCTGATCCGTGAAATGTGCCGTCGCGCGATCGCCGAGCTCCGAGGGATTCATGTCGTTCTCGGCTTGCAGTGCTGCAAGGTACGTCTTGGTCGCCTGCTCGAGAAACGCGACTTCTGAGAAATCCGGATCGATCGTGGACAGCGAGGCGATCTGCGCTTTGGCCTGCTGCCACATGGGGGTGGACGGCGCCGATGGGGTCGCCGCGTCGGTGGCAGCGCCGAACGCATCGGGCGGGACGTCTATGCTATCGCTCGTCCATGCACGTACGGTCTCGCTTGCATTGCCGCTGACCAGCCAGGCTAGGAAATTGAGCAGTCCCATCTCTACATCGCTTCGTCGACGGCGGCGCCGCGCGCGTCATCGCGGTGCCAGCTTTCTAGTATATCGGCCGCTTCTTCGGGGGTGCGCGCGTACGCGTCCGGTTCCCACTGCGCGAACGTTTCTGCCGGGACCGGGCGCCACAGCGCGGCCACGGCACGCACACCCGCGCCGCGCGCGGCCTCGATATCGAGCGGCGTGTCGCCCACGTATGCGCATTCCGCGCCTTCGGCGTCGAACGCCGCCAGCGCGTAGATGAGCGGTTCGCTCTCAGGCTTGTGCCGCAAGGTATCTTCCTTGGCGACTACTACTTCGAACGGCCGGTCAAGGTGACATAGGGTCAGGCCCCGCAGCGCCGTGTCCCTCAATTTAGACGTCACCACGCCGAGCCGTAGTCCCGCGTTCTTGAGCCGGTGGACCAAACGGGCGACCCCGGCCATCTGCCGCACGCTTGCGTCGTGCCGCTCGAGGTTGTGCGCGATGTAGGTTTTCATAGCGCGCTCGAGGTCGTCGCCGTCGAAATAGCGGCGCAGCGTATCGCGCAGCGGCATGCCCAGATCCGCCTTGATCTGGTCGTGCGACATCACCCGCCCAAGCTTGCGATAGGTGTGGTCGAACGAGGCGACGATAAGCTCGGTGCTGTCTATCAAAGTCCCATCAAGATCGAACAGCACGACCCGCAGCCGCGGCAGCGCTCGGCGCGACGTCACGATGCGCGCACCCCGCCGCGCGACAGCGCGGCCTGGACGAGCCGCTCGATGAGCGCCGCGTACCCGATTCCGGCTGCGGCAGCGGCCTCGGGGAAGAGGCTGAGGGGCGTCAATCCCGGCAGCGTGTTGCACTCCAACACATACATCGAATTGGTGACCGACATCAAGACGTCGACGCGCGAGTAGTCGCGACAGCCCAGCGCGCGATGCAGGCGAAGGGCGTGCTCCTGCATGCGCTGCGCCAGATGCTCGGCGATGGTCGCGGGCACGACGTGCGTGCTCGCGCCGGCCGTGTACTTGGCGTGATAGGTGTAGAAGTCGTCGTGCGGCGTGATCTCGACGACCGGCAGTGCGCGCTCGTCCAGGACCGCGACGGTGAATTCGCGGCCCTCGATGTACTCTTCGACGAGGATCGCCGTGCCGAAGCTGCTCGCCTCGCAGACGGCGTCCGCCCACTGCTCCGCGAAATGCACGATACTGACGCCCACTGCAGAACCTTGCGCCGCCGGCTTGACGACGCAGGGCAGGCCCGGCATGTCAGGAATGCGGTCGGCCTCGCCGGCCGCGACGTCCAACCGAACCCCTCGAGGCACCGGGATGTCGAGCGTGCGGGCGAGCGCCTTGGTGATCCACTTGTCCATCGCGATCGCGCTAGCACGCACGCCGGATCCCTGATATGGGATGCGCAGCCAGTCGAGGATCGCCTGGAGTGTGCCGTCTTCGCCGGTGCCGCCGTGCAGCGCATTGAACACGGCGTCGGGGCGAGCCTCCCGCAGTGCGTCGGCGAGGCGCTCGTCGAAATCCAGCTGCACGGTGGGATACATCAGCTCATCCAACGCCGCCACGACGCCGGCACCGGTCTGCCGGCTGATCTCGCGTTCCGCCGAGTCACCGCCCATCACGACCGCGATCTTGGGCCGCGTCATCGTCGTCGTGCGTCTACCCTCCGAGAAGATGTACTTCCAGTTCCAGTTCCACCCCGTGCTTGGCCTTGACCGCCTCGCGCACGCGCTCGATCAGCGCCAGCACGTCTGCATACGTCGCGCCGCCGCGGTTGACGATGAAGTTCGCGTGCTTGTCCGACACCTCTGCGCCGCCCCAATGCCAGCCCTTGCACCCGGTCGTCTCGATGAGCCGGGCGGCGTAGTCGCCTGGCGGGTTGCGGAAAATGCTGCCGGCGTTCGGCAGCTCGAGCGGCTGCGTGGAATTGCGCTTGGCGATGCGCCGCTTGAGCTCGGCCTGCACCGCCGCGGGGTCGCCGGGCTGCAGCTCGAGCTCGGCCGCGGTGACGACCGCGCGCCGGTCCAGCGACGAACGCCGATACGAGAACTCCGGCGTGGTGAACGTCTGCAGCGGTTCGCCCGCGATGAGCACTTCGACGCGCTTGATGACGTCGCCGATCTCGACGTCGGTGCCGGCGTTCATGCGCACCGCGCCGCCGACGGTGCCGGGAATGCCGACCAGGCCCTCAGCGCCGCTCAGCCCGGCCAGCGCGGCCTCGCGGCACAGCGACACGATCGGCGTCGCGCCGCCGGCGCGCACGCGCGTGCCGCTGATGCTCACTTTGGTGAAGTCGCCGATGAGCCGTACGACGAGGCCGGGGTAGCCCTCGTCGGGCACGAGCAGGTTGCTGCCGAAGCCGATGATGGTCCACGGGATCGACTGCTGCTCGCACAGGCTCAACACGGCGGCGAGGTTGACGACGCCGCCGATCTCGGCGTACGCGGCGGCCGAACCGCCGACTTTCATCGAGGTCTTGGGAGCGAGCGGGGCGTCGAATTCGATGTGCTTGCCGAGCATGCTCGTGAGCGAGGCGCGCTGTTCCGGCGTGAACACCTAACGCGAACCGATCCCGACGTCGGCCACCGAGAGCGTGGCGGCGAGCTCGTGGGCGACGCCGCCGATGTCGCCGGCGCCGAGCGTCAGCGCAAGATCACCGCGCCCGAGCGTGCGCTGCAGATAGGCGAGGACGTCGGCCGTCTTGGGCAGGTACGTGACCTTTTTGGCCGCGTCGAGATCGCGCACGCATTCGACGATCGACTCGGCGCGTACGCCCGGCAGCGGCACTTCGCCCGCGGCGTAGATGTCCGTCACGATGATCTCGTCCGCGCCGAGCAGAGCATGCGCGAAATCGCGGAACAGATATGCCGTGCGGCTGTAGCGATGCGGCTGGAACGCGACGACGATGTGGCCGGCCCAATACGCGCGCGCGGCGGCGATCGTCTCTTGGACCGCGGTCGGATGGTGCGCATAATCGTCGACGATCTTGAGGGCTTCGTCATCGTAGAGGATCTGGAAGCGGCGTGCGACGCCGCGGAAGCGGGCCAGCGCCTGCGCGATGAGCTCGAACGGCACGCCGAACTCCAGGCCGACCGCGATCGCGCACAGCGCGTTGTGGACGTTGATGCGGCCGGGCACGCGCAAGCGCACTTCTCCCAGCGGTTCGCCGCGCTGGTGCACCGTGAAGGCCGAGCCGAAGTCCGCCAGGCGCACATCGTCCGCGCGCACCGCGGCGGCGGCGTCAAAGCCGGCCGTGATCACCTTCGGGTCGCCGAGCAGCTTGGGCGATTCGTAGAAGCGCCGGATCAATTCGGTGACTGCGGGGCAGTCGGCTGAAGCGACGATGCTGCCCGACGCCGGCACGCGGTTGATGAAGAGCGAGAACGTGTCGATGAGGTGTCCGAGGTCGCGGTAGTAGCCGAGATGGTCGTTCTCGATGTTCGTCACGACGGCGCACGTCGGCGTGAGGCGCAAGAACGACGCGTCGCTCTCGTCAGCCTCGGCGACGACGACGTCGCCGCTGCCCAAGCGCGCGTTGGCGCCAAGATCGTTGACCTCGCCGCCGATGAGCACCGTGGATTCGAAACCGCCGGCGTCGAGCACGAGCGAGATCATCGACGTCGTGGTCGTCTTGCCGTGCGTGCCCGAGACCGCGACGGCGCGCTTGTCCGCCATGATCTGCGCCAGCATCTCCGCGCGCTGCAGCACCGGCACACGCGCGCGCTGCGCGGCGATGACTTCGGGGTTGTCCTGGGGGATCGCTGAAGAGATCACGACGGCGTCGGCGCCTTTGATATTGCCCGAGCCGTGTCCGAGATAAACGCGGGCGCCGAGCGCGCGCAGCTTCTCCAGCGTGCCGGTCGTCTTGAGATCCGAACCGGAGACCGTCAGGCCCATGGCGAGCAGCACTCGCGCGATCGCGCTCATGCCGACGCCGCCGATGCCGACGAAGTGGACGTGACGGTACGATATCATCCGGACTGTTGATTTAGGTGTCCCGACATTCGGCCCCTGTGTGAGCAGGCGCAACTCGACATTCTTAACGCGGCGCACGCGACACCAGGACTCGTATACCCGGCAGGGAACGGCGGCGTGCAACCTTATCGATCTGCCGCTGCCGACCACATGAGGAGTGACCTGTGAAGCGCCTATGTCTGTTGGCCGGACTGGCCGCACTCGCATCGGCCGGCTGCTCGGCCGCCTCCGTCAACCCGCCGCCGCCTGCGGCGGCTCACAACGTCTACGTCAGCAATTTTGCGAACTCGGGGTCTCAGATCGCGATTGTGGGCCTTCCGGCCACCGTCAGCTCTGTCCCGACCATCGTCGCTCCGGCTGGGCTGCATGCCGTGACCGCGCTGGCGTTCGACGGTTCGGGCAACCTATGGGCGGTCAACGATTTTTCGACGGCTGCCGTGAACGGCTACAGCCTGCCGCTTTCAAACGCCAGCACGCCGTTTGCCACGATCAATATCCCGGGTGCCAAGAATCCGGTCGCGCTCGCCTTCGACAGCTCTGGGAATCTCTGGGTCGCTGATGGTGGGACCAACCTGGTGTTGAAGTTCACACCGCCGTTCAGCGGTTCGGTGACACCGGCGCCGGCGGTCGTCATCAGCAGCGTCACGGCGCCGTCCGGCCTCGCGTTCGATAGCGCGGGAAACCTCTATGTGTCCAAGGGGATCCTCGGTTTGGGCGCCATCGAGATATTCAATCCGCCGTTTTCGACAGGCCAGCTGCCGACCGCCGCACCGCTCACCGGCTCGAGCCAACCGGGCGCGTTGGTCTTCGATGCTGCCGGCAATCTCTACACCTTGAACACCAATGGCAATATCGACCGCTTCACCGCGCCCACTGCGGGCGGCGGCCCGATCAGCGTCGAGCAAACCGGTTCGAATACGCTGATCACGAATGCGGGCGCGCTTGCGTTCGATTCAAACGGGAACCTCTACGCCACCAACATCCAGA
Organism: Candidatus Eremiobacteraceae bacterium; assembly: GCA_035314825.1. Classification (NCBI taxonomy): domain Bacteria; kingdom Bacillati; phylum Vulcanimicrobiota; class Vulcanimicrobiia; order Candidatus Eremiobacterales; family Candidatus Eremiobacteraceae; species Candidatus Eremiobacteraceae bacterium. The sequence goes on along the minus strand of DATFYX010000001.1, from coordinate 143,867 downwards.
GCCCACAACTGTACCTCTTCTCAAACGCTGCCGCCACGTTTAGCGGCAATATGCCGGTACCGATGCTCCTGACCCTTACCGGCTTCGGCGTGAACGGCACGGGCGGCGTCGCGATCCACTAAGGCTGGCCCGGGCCGATGTAGCGGTCGAGAAAGACGGCGATCTGGGTGTAGGCGACGATGCGGTTGGCATCGCGCGCGATGCCGTGGCCCTCGTCTGGGAAGACCGTCAGCTCGACCGGCACGCCTTTGGCCCTGAGCGCGTCGGCCATCTGTTGCCCTTCGGCCGCCGGCACGCGCGGATCGTTCGCGCCCATGAAGATGATGAGCGGCGCCACGACGCTGTCGATGTGATTGAGCGGTGAGATCGACTCGAGGAAGTCGCGGTCCTGCGCGAGCGAGCCATAGACGCCCTCGCGGTTGGCGCGGCGGTACGAACTCGTGTGCTCCAAGAATGTGACAAAATCGGAGATGCCCACGATGTCGACGCCGGCGGCCCAATCGTCCGGGAACTCGGTCAATCCGGCGAGCACCATGTAGCCGCCGTAGGAGCCGCCATAGAGCGCGATGCGTTTGGGATCCGCGCCGCCGTGGGCGATGAGCCAGTCGTGCGCCGCGTGCAGATCTTTCACCGAGTCTTGCCGTTTGCGCACGTCCGCGAGATGCAGATACGTATTGCCGTAACCGCTGCTGCCGCGCACGTTGGGGACCAATACCGCATAACCGCGCGCGATGAAGTACTGCGTGATGGGATTGAAGACGGGGCGCGCCTGCGCCTCGGGTCCACCGTGGACGTCGACGATCACCGGCAGGGGGCCGCTCGCGTTCTTCGGCTTGTAGTACCACGCAGGGATCGATCGCCCGTCAAAGGATGGAAACGAGACGAGGCTCGGCTGCACGAACGTGCTCGGCGCGATGCCCGCCAGTTTCGGCGCGGTCACCTGGCGCGCGCGCTTGTTCAGAAAACTGTAGACCCAGATGGCGCCCGGGTTGGCCGGGCCCGAGAACTCGAACGCCAGCTCGTCGCCCTTAGCAGAGAACGTCGGCGCGGCCGCGACGCCCGGCGGGAGCGCCGGCGTCGCGAGCGTCTTGCCGGTCGCCACATCCGCGATGATTAGCTCGCCGTATCCATCGCGGTTGCGCACGTATGCCATCTTCGTGCCGTCGCGCGAGATGGTCAGCGAGTCGACATCGTACGGCCCATCGTCGAGAAAGCTGATGTGCTTACCGCCGGCGATGTCGATCACCGCGCGCCCGCGGTACTCGCGTCCGCCGTAGTCGCTGACGCAGTAGAGCTTGGTGTCGTCGCTCGAGAAGTGACAGCTTTCGAAATCCGCGTTGCCGCTGTGCGCGGTGAGCAGCCGCGCGAGATACGCGTCGCGCCGCAGGTCGATGAGCAGCAGGTCGTTGTCGAAGTTGTCCCTGCGAATGCTGACCAGCAAGCTGTTGCCATCGTGCGACCATGCGACCGGCCGGTTATCGCTGTCTTGCTGCAGCACCCGGCTGGGCTGTGCGCCGTGCGCGAGCGCCAGCGTGTAGACGTCGAAGAATTCGCGGTCGCGTTCATTCGATGCGAAGGCGACCCTCTTGCCGTCGAACGAGAAGCCGCCGAAGTTGTGCTGGATGCCCGCGTCAGCCGTGAGCGATTCTAGCCGTGCGCCGCTTGGATCGGTCGCGATCAGATTCCAGTTCTCGTCGCCGCCGCGATCGCGTCCGAAGATGATGAGATTCGGATCGACGGGCGACCAGGCTTTGAAGTCCGCCCGCTCCGGTCCGCTCGTGACCTCTGTGGGCTCGCCGCCGGCGATCGGCGCCATCCATACCTGCGACACGCCTGATCCGGCGAAGCTGAACGCCACAAGCGAACCGTCGGGAGAGAGCGAAGGCCCGGTCTGCCCTTTGATCTGGAGATAGGTGGCCACGTCGGCGGGCGCCACCGCGGCGGCGACGGGCAGTGTCAGCACCATGGCGACGAATAGATTGAACAGTCCGTGCGTCACGGCGTGACCTTTCTCAGGCGGGAGCCGGCGTCTTGCCGATCTGGCCCTTGATGATGCGCTCGACCATCGTCTGCAGCGCGCGCGGGTGAGCCAGCGATGCCGCGCCGAACCGCATGGCGCTCAGCTTCTCGGGCGTCAGCACTTGCAGCAGCGCCCAGTAGAGCGCGTCGGCGTCGAGCTTTTTGTCTTCGATCACCAGCGCGGCGTTGTGCCGTTCGAACACCGCGGCGTTCTTGCGCTGGTGGTCGTCCGCCGCGTGCGGGTACGGGATCAAGATGGACGGCAGCCCGACCACTGCAAGCTCGGCCAATGTCGAAGCGCCCGCGCGGCACACGGCGATGTCCGCCGCCGCGTAGGCAAGCTCCATCTTGTCGAGATAGGGGACGAGCTGGTAACGGTTGGCGTTGCTCTCGACTTTGCGTTCGGCCGCCATCCATTCGTGATCGCGCTCGCCGGCGATGTGCAGCACTTGGAGGCCCGGTGGCAGACGCCGGCGCGCGACCATGCCGCTGGTAGCGACGTTGATGCTGCGCGCACCCTGGCTGCCGCCGAAGATGATGGCTGTCGCCAGCTTCGGATCCAGGCCGAGACTGCGCCGCGCTTCGACCTGCGTCGGGCGCGCGTAGATCTCCGGCCGCACGGGGATGCCTGTCGCCACGAATTTTCGGCCGAAAAACGCGGCGGTCTCCTCGAACGCGCCCCACACCTCGTCCGCCGCAGCGGCCATGAAGCGATTGGCGCGTCCAGGCTCGACGTTGGGCTCGAGCAGCACGATCTTGGCGCCGCGCAGGCCGCCCGACGCCCGCAGCGTCGCAGCGGCCATCACCACCGGCACGCTCGCGTAGCCGCCCGTGGCGATGATGACCTGCGGATTGAACTTGCGCACGATCGGCAGCGCTTCGCCGGTGCCGATCACGTTGGCGGCGACGCCGCCTGCGGCCGCGGCGAATGACGTGCGCGAGAGCGGACGGCTGCGCACGTATGCGGCCGCGACGTTCGCGCGCGCGACGATCTGCGTCTCCATGCCGCCGCGGGTGCCGACGAAAAGCAGTGCGTGCGCGTCATTCGGGAACGCGAGGCGCGGTTCGCCGTCGTCCGGAGCGCAGACCCCTGGGTCAGCGGGCGCGCCGGAGAGCGCTTGCGCTAGTGACAGCGCGGGGTAGAGGTGACCCCCCGTGCCGCCGCCGGTGAGCAGGATGCGCACTGCGTGGTTCCCTCATGCGTTCTTCGGCGGCTTGCGCCGCTCGCGACCGACCGCGCGAGATGCTGGCCAAGAGGCCCACACCGAACAAGCTCATGACCAGCGACGTGCCGCCGTAGCTGATGAACGGCAGCGGCACGCCGGTGACCGGCCACGTCGACGTCACGACGCCGATGTTGATGAACGCTTGGAGCGCGATGGACGCCGTGATGCCGACCGCGAGGAAGAAGCCGAAGCGGTCTTCGGCTTTCATGGCGATGCGCAACCCGCGGTAGGCGAACAACAAGAACAGCACGAGCACGGTCGCCGCGCCGATGAAGCCGAGCTCTTCGCCGAGCACGGAGTAGATGAAGTCCGTGTACTGTTCCGGCAAGTAGCCGAACTTCTGCCGGCTCGCGCCCAAACCGACGCCGAAGATGCCGCCTGAGCCCAAGCCATACAGCGACTGCAAGATGTGATACCCGGTGCCTTGGGGATCGGCGTTGGGATCAAGGAATGCGGTGAAGCGCGCGCGCCGGTACGGGCTCGCGTAGACGAATGCGAGCAGCGCCGGCACGGCGACGGCGATGCCGATGGCGAGGTGGCTCAAGCGCGCTCCGGCGGCGAACAGCATGAAGAACGCTATCATCAAGAAGAGCGTCGCCGTGCCGAGGTCCGGTTGGCGCAATACGAGCATGAAGCATACGCCCACCCAGAACAGTGCCGGAAAGCCGATCGTGCTGAAGTCGCGTGCGCTGTCCTCGCGGTCCGCGAGCAGCTTGGCCAAGAAGACGATGAGCGCCAGCTTCGCGAACTCTGACGGCTCGAACGAGAGCGGGCCGAACTCGTACCAGCGCCGCGCGCCGCCCTCCATCGCGCCGAAATGCGGGAACAGCACGCCGACGAGCAGGACGACGGCAACTCCCAACAGCCATGGAGCGGCGCGGCGCAAGACGCCGTAATCGAGTTTCATACCGATCCAGCAGGCCAGGCCGCCGAGCGCGACCCAGACCAGCTCGCGCTTGAAGAAATGCGCCGCGTCGTGGTAGCGCGTGATCCCCACGACCGACGAGGCGGAGAACACCATGATCGCGCCGATCGCGGTGAGCAGCGCGGCGACGATGAGCAGGGTCGCGTCGGGCGCGCGCCGCGCTGAAGTCACGATGCGTTCGCCGTCGCGCCGCTGCGCGAGCGCACCGCCGCTGCGAAGACATCGCCGCGCTGCTCAGCGCTGTCGAACATGTCGAACGAAGCGCAACCTGGTGAGAGCAGGACGACGTCGCCGCGCGTCGCGACTTCCGCCGCGGCCGCCACGGCGGCGTCCATCGAGGCGGCATAGACGATCGGCCCTTTTTCCATGAGCGCGCCGATCTCGCGCGCGCTTTCGCCGATCAGCACGACGAGCTTGGCTCGCGCTGAGGCGGCTTTGGCCAGCGCGCTGAAGTCCGTCCGCTTGCTGCGGCCGCCCGCGATGAGTATCAGCGGTTCGTCGAACGCGGCCAGCGCCTTGACGACGGCGTCCGGGTTGCTCGCCTTGCTGTCGTCGACCCAGCGCACGCCGCCCGAAACGCCGACCGTCTGCAGGCGGTGGGGGAGCGTTTCGAAGCTGCGCAGCGCGGCCACGAATGCGTCGTCGGACGTGCCGATCTGGGTGCCGCGCAAGAGCGCCAGCGACGCGGCGAGATACGCGGCCATCGCGTTGGCGACGTTATGGGCGCCCTTGATCTTCAGTTCCGATGCGGCGATGACCGGCACGTACTTGGCCGCCTCGTTCGAGCGGCCGCGGCGCACGATCCAGCCGCCTTTGACCACCACGTCGGCGGCATCTGCTCCGAGGCCCGAGAACCACGCGTCGCCGCAGCGCAGGCGCCTGACCGGTCCGTCGCGCAGTTCGCGCACCGCGGCATCGTCCGCGTTGCCGACGAACCAATCGGTCTCGATCTGGTTCGCGAAGAGCCTGAATTTGGCTTCGCGATACTCATCCATCGAAGGATAGCGATCCAGATGATCGGGCGAGATGTTGAGCAGCACGCTGACGCGCGGGTGGAACGTGCTGATGCCTTCGAGTTGGAAGCTCGAGACCTCGGCGACGAGCCACTCGCCGGCCTGGGCGAGCGCGGCTTCGCGGATCAGCGGGTTGCCGATGTTGCCGCCGGTGCGGGCGGACACGCCGGCAGCGCGCAGCAAGTGCGCGGTCAAAGCGGTCGTGGTCGACTTCCCTTTGCTGCCGGTGATCGCGATGATCGGCGCCTGGGCGATGCGGTACGCCGCCTCGATCTCCGAAATGACGGGCACGCCCGCGCGTTGGACTTCTAGAACGGCCGGGTTGTTAAGCGGTACGCCAGGGGAAAGGATCGCGACGGTCGCGCCGTCGGCTGCCGCGGCGAGCGCGTCTTTGCCCGCGAGCTCGACGCCGAGCTTGGCGAGATCGTCGCGCTGCGCGGCGAGTTGCTCGAGCGGTTTGTCGTCGTAGGCGGCGACGTGAAGGCCGCGGTCGCGCAGCACGGCCGCGGTCGCCATGCCGCTGCGGCCGACGCCGATGACCAGCGCGCGGTCGCCCTCTACGAGCTTCACTACCTCATCGTTCGGCATTTACAGCGCGAGGCCTCGCGCGCCGATCAAGAGGAACACGAGCGCGACGAACGTCGCGCAGAACGACGCCGCGATGAACGCGCCGGTCACTCGGCCTTCGGGCCAACCGGACATCTCGAAATGATGATGCAGCGGCGTCATCTTGAAGACTCGCCGGCCTGTGGACTTGAAGCTGATCACCTGCACGATCACGGAGAGCGCCTCGAGCACGAAGACGATCCCGATGAGCGGCAACACGAGCAGGAAGTTATATTCGATCGCGAGCCCGCCCAGCAGCGCGCCTAAAGCGAGCGCGCCGGTGTCGCCCATGAAGATGCGCGCGGGATGGCGGTTGAAGTACAAGAATCCGGCGCAGCTGCCGACCACCGCTGCTGCGATGGTCCCGGCGAAGAGGAAGCTCATGAGCATGAGCGGCGGTATCGCTGCGCCGGCGGCGAGCCCGTCCAGGCCATCGGTCAGGTTCACCGCGTTGGCGGCGCCGACGATCGCACACACCGCGAGAAGGGCCCACAGCCATGGCGGCAGCGCCACGTATCCGGTGAACCAGACGGCGGCGAATTGGTGCGCCTGCCACGCCCAGGCGGTAAAGCACGCGGCGACGATGAGCAACAGCGCGAACTTGGCCCGCGCCCGCAGTCCGAGCGGGCGGCGCCGCACGAGCTTAAGGTAATCATCTGCGAAGCCGATCGCCCCGGCCGCGATGACGAGCAAGACGACCGGCCAGCGCCACACGGCGTCGATCGGCGGAATGAACGCGCCGGCCAGTGCTGCAGCGATGAAGGCGATGCCGCCCATCGTCGGCGTGCCGCGTTTGACGGCGTGCGACGCGGGACCGTCTTCGTAGATCTGCTGTCCGAGCTCGCGCCGGCGCTGCCACGAGATGAGCGCTGGGATGATCGCGGCGGCCAGGAGCGCGCCGACGGCGAACGCGACGAGCAGGAAGACGGACGTGCTGTCCGCCGGCATCAGAGCAGCAGCGGCGAAGCCGCGGGCGAGCTCGGGGTGGGCCGATACTTGAGCACGACGATCGGCGTCTGCTGATCGCTGTTGCCATGGGGGTTGTCGCGCAGGCAGGCGCGCACCGCGTCGCGGTTCACGGCTGCGCTTGCGCCAAGCACTTCGACCTTGTGCAGGTCGTTGGCGTCGACGATGGCGACGTGGGCGCCGCACGCGGGGGCGATCTGCTCGGCGACGGCCTGCGGATCTTGCGGGCCCAGCACGATATGCCGTTCGTATGGCGGCATCGTGCCCGTGTAGCCGTCGATCTCGGCGACGGCCGGGCCGAGGATGCGATAGAAGTCCCCGCGCCTGCCGACCAGCCTGCCGGCCGCCCCTGCGACGGCCGCTGCCACCACTTTGGCGGCGCCGACGTGCTCGATCACCAGCTGCATCGATTCGGGCTGATTCATCGTCGCATACGATCCGGCGCGATCGGCGAGCATGCGCGCGAGCCGGCCCGGCCGGATCGACTCCGCCGGAATCGAGCGTCCTTGCGCGATCGCGACGGCGGTCTCCGAGATGCACGCGACGTCGTCGCCGTCCGCGATGCCGCGCACGCACTGCGCGACGAGCGCGGCGAGGTCATCCCCGGGCTTGACCAAAGGCGTGCGCACCGGCAGCGCGACGATGCGCGCGGGCAGCTCAGGAGCGCGCACATCGAACGTCTTCGCGTGCCAGAGCGGCACGTCTGCAGCACCTGCGCCGAGAACGCCGGAGAGCTTCGGGACAATCTCCCTCCCCGACTCGGCTTCGGCGGCTCTCGCCGCCTCAGACGTCTCGGCTTTCGGTGCTGCAGACGTGCCGCTCTCGGGGGCGAGCAGAACGTCCAGTATCTCCTCCATGCGCTGGATGCGAGAGCCCTTCAACAGCACGGCATCGCGTTCGCGCAGCTGAGCGCGAAGCGTTTGTGCGATCTCGGCATTGGTCACATAGGTGTGCACGGCCGTCGGCGCCATGCCGGCCTCGAGCGCGCCGAGCGCGATCGCCTGCGCGTGGTCGCCACCGCAGTAGAGAGCGTCCATCCCGTTCTGCGCGGCGGCCGCGCCGGTCCGCGCATGTCCGGTGGGTGCACTTTCACCGAGCTCGGCCATGCTGCCCAACACGGCGATGTGGCGTTGAGCGGGCAATGACGCGAACGCGCGCAGCGCGTGGCGCATCGAGGTCGGGCTTGCGTTGTACGCGTCGTAGACCGCGATCGCGCCGCTGGGCAACGCGTGCTGCTCGAATCGGCCCGGCGGCAAGCGCAGATCGCCGAAGCCGTCGATCGCCTCCTCGAAGCGCAAGCCGCACTGCAGCCCGGCGGCGGCGGCGAGCAGCGCGTCGCGCAGATGGTGCTCGCCGATCAGGTGCCAGGCAGCGAAGGCGTGCGAAGCGCCGAGCGAGAGCGGCACGCGGCCGTCGCGCGGTTCACCGGCCTCGAGCGTCAGACCCGGCATGTCCGGCTCGCCGCACAGCCGCACCCACAGCGCGCGTTCGGCGATGCCCGTTTCGATGGCAAGACGGCGCGTCCACTCGTCGGCCGCATTGCACACCGCTCGAGCGCCCGCGCCGAAGATGGCGAACTTGGTGCGTGCGAGCTCTTCGCGACTCGTGAAGAATTCGAGATGCGCCTCTCCGACGTTGACCAACACGCCGACATCGGGCGCCGCGATTTCGACAAGCTGCGTGATCTCGCCCGGGTGGCGCGCGCCGAACTCCGCGATCGCGACGTCCACGCCGTCGCCGATGGCGTAGCAGAGCTTTGCCACCCCCAGTTCGTTGTTCTCGTTCTGGGGTGTGGCGATGACGCGGCGAAAACGGCCGATGAGCTGCGCCGCGAACGCCTTGGTGGTCGTCTTGCCGACGCTGCCCGTGATGGCGACCACGAGCGTCCGCGCCGCCATGCGTCGTGCCGCTGCGGCGCCGCGCAGGTACGCGGCCTTGGCGTCGTCCACGGCCACCACCACGACGTCGCAGCCGGCCGGTACCGCCTCGAGGCGGTCGACGACCAGCGCCGCTGCTCCGGCGGCGCGCGCAGCCCCTATATAATGATGGCCATCGAAGCTCTCCCCGCGCAGGGCCACGAAGGTCTCGCCGGGGCGCAGCGTGCGCGAGTCGGTGCTGGGGACGAAGGGCGTGTCTGCCTCGAGCCGCGCAGTGCCGGCCAGCCTGCCGCCCGACGCTTCAAGGAAGCGCGACAGCGTCAACCTGCTCATGCGCCGGCCTTGCGGATGGCGGCCTCGGCCATGCTCACATCCGAGAACGGCACGCGATCGCCGCGGATGAGCTGATACGATTCGTGGCCCTTGCCGGCGATCACGACGACGTCGCCTGGCTCGGCCTCTGCGATGGCGCTCTCGATGGCGCGCGCCCGGTCGGGCTCGACGCTATAGCTGGCGCCGGCGCCTTCCATGCCGGCAAGCACGTCGTCGATGATGCGCTTGGGATCTTCAAAGCGCGGGTTGTCGGTCGTCAGCACGACGTGATCGGCGAGCTCGCGCGCGATGCGCCCCATCACCGGACGCTTGAGCGGGTCGCGGTCGCCGCCGCAGCCGAACACGCACACCACGCGGTGCTCGGTGAGCGCGCGCGCCGCGCGCAAGACGTTGCGCAAGCCGTCGGGGGTGTGCGCGTAGTCCACATAGACGCCGATGCGCTCGGCGGGCACCTGCGTCATCCGGCCGGGCACAGCGCTGACCGCGAGCAGCCCTTGCGCGATCGCTTCGACGTCGAAGTCAAGCGCGCTCGCGCATGCGATCGCGGTCATGGCGTTGGCGACGTTGAACGGCCCGGGCAGTCGCATCATGAACGGCGCGGGGCGCAATGCGGGCACCGAAAAGCGCGAGCCGTCGGCGAATAGCTCGACGTTGACCGCACGCAGCGCGGCATCCGGATTGTCCACCGCGTAGCTCAGCGCGGCGGGCAGCTCGGCGGCGAGGCGCCTGCCTTCAGCATCGTCGAGATTGATGACGCACATCCCATGCGGCTTCACCTCGTTGCGCCGTGCCAGCTCGAACAGGCGCCGCTTCGTGTTGGCGTAGGTCTCGAAGCTGCCGTGGAAATCGAGATGGTCGTGCGTGATGTTGGTCAGCGCGGCCACGTCGAACTCCACGTCGTCGACGCGATGCATGGCGAGCGCGTGACTGGAGACCTCGAGCACCGCTCCGTTCGCTCCCGCCGCGCGAAAGCGCGCGAGCAGCGCCTGCAGATCGTGCGCGTAGGGCGTCGTATGCGCCAGATCGACGGAGAATTTGTCGCCCAAGCGCGCACCTAACGTTCCGATCAGGCCGAACGAGCGGCCGGCGGCCGCGGCGATCGCCTCGAAGATGTGCGTCGTCGTCGTCTTGCCGTTCGTGCCGGTGACCCCGACGCACGTGAGCGCGTTGGCGGGGCGGCCCCACAGCTCGGCCGCGATCGGCGAAAGGGCCGCGAGCACGGACGGGACCACGACCAGCGGCGCGCTGCCGATCTCGACGTCATGCTCGGCCAGCACGGCGGCCGCGCCGGAGGCTACCGCCTCAGCCGCATGCACGTGCCCGTCGGCGTGCAATCCGCGCAGGCACGCGAACAGGCCGCCGCGCTCGACGCGCCGCGAGTCGATGCTGATCGAGGTGATGAGGACGTCGGGATCGCCGCTCACGCGCGCGTCGCTCACGCCGGCGAGCAGACGCCGGAGCAGCGTCGGCATCGGATTCGTCATTGATGTATAGGAGTCGTATTCCTCCGAGCGGTGGCGGGCGCCTCGCGGCGCACGGGCGCGGGGCTCGGAGGCGGCGCGGTGTCGGCCAGGTCGCCGTCAGTGCGCTTGGGCAGGATGCCCTCGCGCCAGAGCACGCGCAGCGCCAGCTCGCGGAACGCCGGCGCCGCGACGATGCCGCCGTAGTACGCGCCGCGCGGACGCTCGACGTTGACGAGCACGACGTACTGCGGCTTGTCCGCTGGCACGATGCCGATGAACGACGCGATGTATTCGCCCTGCTGATACTCGCCGTGCGCGACGATCTGCGCCGTGCCGGTCTTGCCGGCCACCGCGTAGCCGGCGATCTGGGCGTTCGTGCCGGTACCTTGTCTGACGACGTTGCGCAGCATCGCGAGCAGCGCCGCGGCGGTCTGCGGGCGCATGACCCGGCGCACGGCTTGCGGCTGATACACGCGCACGACGTGCCCGTCGGGATCGAGCACTTCGTGCGCGATCAGGGGGCGCATGAGAAGGCCGCCGTTGGCGATCGCGGCATACGCCCGCGCAAGGGCGAGCGCCGTGACCGAGACGCCCTGGCCGAAGGCGATGGTGGCTTCGCGCGAACCGTACCAATGGTCGGGCGTGTCGATGATGCCGGGGCTCTCGCCAGGCAGGTCGACGCCGCTGACCTCGTCGAGCCCGAAGCGCTTGATGTACTCGCCCATCGTCTGTTTGCCCACGCGCAGCGCCACTTCCGCGGCGCCGACGTTGTGCGAGAACGTGACGATGTCCGAAAGCGTTTCGCGCGCGTGTCCGGATGACATCAGGCCGTCATCGGCGTTGTGGATGACGTAGCCGCCGATATCGATGACGTTCTCGGCGGGAAAAGTGTCGTCGAGCCCGACGCGGCCGGAGTCGATGGCCGCGGTCGCCGTGATCAGCTTGAACGTCGATCCAGGCTCGAAGGGATCGGTGATCGCGCGGTCCTTGTACGACTCCTGCGGAAACGCGGCGTAGCGGTTTGGATCGAAGTTCGGCCAATTGGCGAGCGCGAGGATCTCGCCGGTGCCGGCGCGCAAGACGATCGCGCTGGCGCTGCGCGCGCTGTATCTGGTCGCCGTCTTGGCCAGCACGTCCTCCGCCGCCAGTTGCAGCGAGCGGTCGATCGTCAGCACGACGGTGTCGCCGGTGACGGCCTCTTGCACGACGCGTCGTCCGAAGGGGATCGGCCGCAGCTGGCTGTCCGTCTCCTCGACGACCTGGCCGGGTTTGCCCGCGAGCACATCGTTGAACGACACTTCGATTCCGGCGAGACCTTGATTGTCGATGCCGGTGAAACCGATGACCGTCGAGCCGATGCGGCCCTGCGGGTCGATGCGCAGGCCCGTCGGCTCGTCGTTCGTGCCGATGCCGGGCAGCGCGAGACCGTCGATGCGTTCGCCAAGCGCCTTGGGGCGCATGCGGTCGAGGTAGATGAAGGTCGTGTGTTCCGACAGTTCGCGCTCGAGCAGCGGAGCGGGCTGGTGAAGCAGCGGAGCGAGCGTGAGCGCCACAGCGTGCGTGTCCGTCACGTCGGGCGGTTGCGCGAAGACCTGCACCGCCGGCGACGTGCCCGCGAAGACCGCGCCGAAGCGATCCACGATCCGGCCGCGCCGCCCGCTGACCGGATATTCCGCGCGGTGCTGGTCGACCGCGATGGACGCGAGTGCGGCCCCGTCGCGCACTTGTACCTTATAGAGTCGTGCCGCCAGCAGACCGGTGACGAGGAAGAACACCCAGAAGATGAAGATGGCGCGCGCGCGAAGGCGGCTTCGTTCTTTATCCTTCACGCGGCGAGCCGGCGCGCCGCTAGCGCGCGAAGAACAAGCGCGTGAAGCTCGCGATTCCGGCGGCGAAGGCCGTGGTCGTGGGCTTGCTGCTTGGAGCGGGCAATCTGATCACCGCGACGCGCGCGGGCTCTTTCATATGCAGCGCGGCGGCAGCGGCCTCGAGCCGTGCGACGGATTGGGCCTGCGCCACGCGCTGGCGCAGCGCGTCGTCCGTCTGCACCAGCTGTGCCTGCAGCGTTTGATCGGCGTTGAGGCGATAGGTCTGAGCCGCGAGCTCCGCGGTGAGGCCGACGTAGCCGAAGATCAGGATCAACGGCACCATCGCGATGGCGACGATACGCGCGCTCGACATCGTCTTGCGGCGCGCGGCGCGAGCTCCGGCGGCGCGTGTGCGCGCGCTGCGCGGCGCCGGCGCCAAGCGCCGGTCGAATTCGAGCTTGTAGGCGTGCGCGGCGGGCATCGCTACGCGCTCCTCGGCAGATTCTCAGAGGTGCGTTGCGCGGCGCGCAGCTTCGCGCTGCGGCTGCGCGGATTGGCCGCGATCTCGGTCTGCGTCGGGGACAGCGGTTTGCGCGTCAGGATCTCCGCGACGCCCGCGCGCCGCCACGCGGCGAATTGATGTTTGACGACGCGATCCTCGCCGGAATGGAAACTGATGACGGCGATCCGGCCGCCCGGCTGGACGCACGCGATCGCATCTTCAAGGCTCGCCGACAGGCTGTCAAGATCTTCATTGACCGCCATGCGCAACGCCAAGAACGTGCGCGTCGCCGGGTGGATGCCGCGGCGGTGCGCGCCCCGCGGTTGCGCGGCCAAGACGGCTGCGACCAGATCGGACGTCGTGCGCAGCGGCGAGCGCTCGCGCCGCCTGACGATCTGGCGCGCGATACGGCGCGCGTTGCGCTCGTCTCCGAATTCGAAGATGATATCCGCGATCTCGCCTTCTTTTGCGGTCGCGAGCAATTGCGCGGCGGTCGCGGCGTCGGACGTCGGATCCAGACGCATGTCGAGCTCGCCCTCGCCTGCGAATGCGAATCCGCGCGCCGCATCGGCCAGCTGCAACGACGAGAGGCCGAGGTCGTAGACGATGCCGTTCACGCTGCCCACTCCAAGCGAGGCGAGCACCTCGGCGAGCTGCGCGAAATTTGCATGGACCGGCGTGAGGCGTTGTCGATAGCGCTGCGCGAGCGTTCGCGCGCGCTCAAAGGCTTGCGGATCGGCGTCGAGCGCGATGACGCGCGCTCCCGAAATCTGAGCGAGGATGGCCTGCGTGAATCCGCCGGCGCCGAAGGTGCAGTCGACAAGAACCGGACTTTCGACATCTGCCGGCACGAGCAGCGCGAGCGCCTCATCGAGCATGACCGGCACATGGCTAGTAGAGTCCAAGCTCGGTCATCAGATCGGCCATCCGCTCGGGCGCCGCGCTGGCCTTGCGCCAATTGCCCGCCGCCCACATCTCGATGCGCGTCAGCGCACCGACCAGCACCGCATCGCGCTCGAGCGCAGCGTACTCGCGCAGCGCAGGCGGGATGAGAAGCCGACCCTGGGCATCCAGCGTGACCTCCTCGGTGTGCGCGAACAGATGCCGGACGAAGGCGCGGTACTGCGCGTCCTTGCGCGGCGCGGCTTCCAGCTTGGCGCAGAAATCCGACCAGGCCGATTCCGGGTACATCGCCAGGCACGGCTCGGGCGGGGCGATCGTCAGCACGAAGTGATCGCCCAGGCGCGCGCGAAAACGGGCCGGGATGGTCAAACGACCCTTCTCGTCCAGAGAATGTTCGAACTGTCCCGTAAACTTCGGGAGAGCGCTCATAATAGAGGTCCCAAGCCCCACGGTATGCCACTTTGCCCCACTATACCCCACTTATCGGTAGTTTGTAAAGTGGGACACACCTGTTCGGGCCTCTGAGAATGCGCAAGAGCCGCGCACGAGCGCGGCTCCTATGGTTCGCGACGTCTTTTCTTAAGAAGCGAGGACCGTGATGTTCGCCTTCGCTGCGCGGCCGTCGACGTTGACATCCATTTGATCCACGCCGCCGGGCGCTAGCGTCATGCGCCATGACCCCTGCACCGGGCCGAGCGGCACCACTTGGAGCTCGACGCGGCGCGTCGAGTTCGGGCCGAGCGACACGTCGCTCTTATATGGATCGCAGACCTTGTCGTAGCAGAACGACAGCACCCACTTCTTGGGCACGTTGACGGCTGCGAGGTGCACCATGCGCGTCTGCGGCGCTGCGTTGCGCACCGTCACCCACAGCTTGGCGGGCGCAGTGCCGTTGGTCGCCACGTTGTCCGACCCCGAGATCGCGACATAGACCGGCTGCGGCGAGAGCGCGGCCAGCTGTTCGTCCGCCTGCTGGGCGACGATCGTGCCCGGCGCCATGATGGACGAGGTCGCCAGCGAGAGTGTGGCGTCGTCATCTTTGCCGGCCATGATCTGCGTGCGTCCGGTCTTGAGGAAGACGCGGCCCACTTCGTAGGCGGCACGCTTCTTCAAAGGATGATTCGCGTAATCCAAAGTCGCCAGCACGAGGGCGTTGTGCTCCGCCGCCAGCGCATCGTCGTACTGCTTCAGGGAGTTCAGCGCCGACGCCAGCGTGAGCCAGCTCTCCGGATCCTTCGGCGCGATCTCGGTCTCCGTCTCCGCCGCCGCGCGCGCCGTCGCGTAATCGCGCTGCTCGTACGCGGCGAGATAGATGCCGTCGTACGCCTTGGGGTCTTTGGGCGCATAGACGGCGGCCTGCTTGTAGTAGCTCTCCGCCTGCGCAAAGCGTTCTTCGTCTTCAGCTTTTTGTCCGAGCAGCAGCGCCGCTTGCTCGAGGTCCGACTGCGTCGACTTGGCCGACGGCTGGAGCTGAGCCCGCAGCTGATACGCTTGCGCGAGCACCGCCCCGAGGGCATCGCGTTGCTGGGCGCTCAGCCAGAAGTTGATCGCCGACTGGTCGTCAGAGCTCTGCAGATCGTCGAGCTTCTTGTTCGCGGCGACGCCGGCGGCGATCGCCTGCCCGGCAGCGTCCACAGCGGCTGCCTTGTCGTGCGCGGCGGCAGCGGTCCTCGCGTGCGAGAGGTCGGCGCTGACGAGCTGCGATCCATCCGCGGCGGCGGCGGCGAAACGCCGGCCGAGCGCCGACTCGTTCGCGATGCGGCCGGCGAGCGCATCGTTGAGCGCGCTCGCAAGAACCGTGCCCGAGAGCTGATCGACTTGGCGGTACAGGATGCGTCCGTCGCGGCCTACGACGTAGGTGGTCGGAATCGCGCGCACATCGTAGGCGTCATTGACTTTGCCGTCGCGGTCGAGCACAAGCGTGTAGCCGACGCCCTTGGCGCCGGCGAACTCCGAGACGAGCTCGGGCGACTCTTTGACGTCGATGCCAACGAAGGTGACGCCGCGCGGCGTATAGCTGCCGGCGATGCTCACGAGATCGGGCGTCTCGGCGCGACATGGCGGGCACCAGGTCGCGAAAAAGTTCAGCACGACGACCTTGCCGCGCAGATCCGACAGCCGCAAGGGCTTGCCGGCCGTGGTCTGCAGCGAGAAATCGGGTGCAAGCGATCCGACGGCCGGAGCGGCCGCCAATGCGGCATAGGTCTGGAGCAAGCCGGCCGCCGCGGCGGCAATGGCCCCGGCGATAAGAACAGAAGCTTTGGGAAGGCGCATAGCGCTGGTTGTTACGCGCGCGCTTCTATCATGGCCTGCACGGTTGCTTTTCGGTGAGGAGTTGTGCTAGAGTTTTTGCACTGTTTCGTGGCCCTCATCAAGGCCTCGGACATTTTCGCGTTTCCAGATGGTGGAACTGAGAGCGTTAAGTGGCACTGCAAGACCGCACGCTGACCTGCCGCGACTGTGGTTCCGAATTTATCTTCACGGTGGGCGAGCAAGAATTCTACGCACAAAAAGGCTTCGAGCACGAACCAGCCCGTTGCCCGAACTGCAGGCAGGCGCGCAAACGCGATCGCTCCGCCGCGAGCGGAGAGCGCACGATGTACGACGCGATCTGTTCTCAATGCGGCGTGGCGACGCAAGTCCCGTTCTCGCCCCGAGCCGATAAGCCGGTGTATTGCCAGGACTGTTACAAGACGGTCGCCGGCCGCCGCGCCAGGACATAGGAGCGACCCACCCAGCCTGCGCGTCGCACTCCTTCGCAACTGCCCGTTGGCGGGGTCGGCTGCTTGTTTGTCCGCGCGCCGATGAGAGGTTCGTTAAGCCGCCAGACGGTGCCGATACGTATAGATGTAGAGCCTCCGGCCGCGTTGAACGGGCCCCGGAGAGAATGGCGAAAAGGAGCTTTACGACGTTGGTGGACGCCCAGCGCGCCTTTTGGCGTACGGCGCCGGTCATCGCTGCGGCGGTCCTTGCGGGCTGCAGCGGCGGGGGCTTCTTGCCGTTCGGCGAGGGCCCGCACAGCATGGCGCAGCAGCGGCTCGACCGCATCGTCAGCCAGCAGGCCAAGGCCAACCATGTGGACCCCAACCTCGTCAAGGCCGTCATCCGGGTGGAATCGGGCGGCGACCCGTCGGCCGTTTCGACCGCGGGAGCGATGGGGCTCATGCAGCTCATGCCGGGCACTGCGCGCGCGTACGGCGTCGCCGATCCGTGGGATCCCGAGCAGAACGTGGCCGGCGGCGCCAAACACTTGAGCGATCTGCTGCGCGAGTACAACGGCAACGTCTCGTTGGCGCTCGCCGCATACAACGCAGGTTCGGGCGCGGTCGCGCGCTACAAGGGCATCCCGCCGTACGCCGAGACCGACGCATACGTCAGCAGCGTGCTCTCACTGTACCACGCGCCGGCAGCGCACAAGTAGGTACGGGCGCCTGATGTTCGGCGCCTTCGGCCGGCCGATCTCGCGATCCACGACGCTGGGCCCGCCGGCCGCACCGGCCGCGGAGCCGCCGTCCGGCGAACGCCTGGACTGGCTATCCGTCGGGCACGGAACGCCGCAGCCGGCCCGCCGGCTCGGCTCGAGCTACTTCTCCCTCTCGATCCTCGACCAATATCTGACGCGCGAACTGCTCGCGCCCTTCGGCTTCGCGATCGCCGCGTTCACGCTCTTCATGCTCATCAATTCGCTGTTCTTGGCGGCCGAATACGTCATCAACAAAGGCGTGCCGGCGATCCTCATCGCCAAATATCTCGCGCTCCAACTGCCCGCCCTGATGTACCTCATCTTGCCGTTCTCGTGCCTGTTCGGCATCTTGTTAGGCATCGGCCGGCTCTCCGCCGACAACGAGATCGCCGCCATGCGCACGAGCGGCATCAGCCTGCAGCGCATCGCGCTGCCATGCTATGTGCTGGGCGTCATCATGACGTTCATCGCCTTCGGCATCAACGAAGAGATCGCGCCGCGTTCGCAGGCCAAGTCGGTCGAGCTGTTCCGCCAGATCGCGTTTCACTCGACGCAAGCGATCATCCAACCCTATCAGTTCTTCCGCACGACCGACGGCCAACATGTGATCTACATCCAATCGGTCGATTCGGGCACGGGCGTCATGCACAACGTGCAGGTGTTCAACATCGGCGCCGGCTACTGGCCCGAGACGCTGACCGCACGCGTCGGCCACCAGGTCGGCGGCAAGCTGGTGTTGGAGGACGGGGTGGTGACGACGACCGGTTTTCAGGGCACGGTGTCGCAGGTGAAGCACTTCGACCGGCTCGAGTTCCCGTTGGGCGACACCAGTCTGCTGTACTCGCCGCAAAGCGCGTTCGAGACCAACTCGCGCGAGCTGCGGCTGCAGATCCAGAACCTGCGCACCGGCGGCCAGGACGTCACGCAGCTGGAGATGTCGCTGCAGCAGAAATACGCGATGCCCGCCGCCTGCTTGATCGGCGTGCTCATCGCACTGCCCATGGGCATCCGCTTCGGCAAACGGGGCCGGGGCGTGGCGGCGATCTTCGCCATCGTCATCCTGCTCGGGTACTATCTGATCATGGCCGCCACGAATGCGCTCGGCAAGAGCGGCGCCATGCCGCCGGTGCTCGCCGCGTGGGCGCCCAACATCATCATGGGCTCCGCGGGCCTCGTGCTGCTCCTGCTCGAGGAACGATAATCCGCCTTTGCGCGAACGACGCAGCCGCACGTGGGGAGTCGCCGCCGCAGCCCTCGCTGCGGCGCTGTTCGTGGCCGCGGCCGGCGGCCATGCGAACGCGGACTCAGGCGACCAGAATTCCATAAGCTCGACCCCGTCACCGTCGCCCGTGCCATCTGCGGCTGCCGGCAGTGCCATGCCGATGCCGATGATCACGCCGCCCACCGCACCACCGCAGACGCCGGCGAGCAATCCCACAGGTCCGCCCGATCCGGACTCGTACCCCGTGCTCATCCGTCCGGTGCAGCCGGCTCCGCATGTTTCGGGCGCGCCGGCGGTGAGCGAGACCGCTGCGCCGCCGTCGCCGCCGCCCGGGTTCGGCCGGCTCACCGCCGACCGTCTCTACGGCAAGGCGAACGGAGACATGGACGCCGACGGCCACGTGCTGATCGTCTCTGGCGATTCAAGCATCACCGCTGACCGCGCGCACTACGACGCCGCGACGCGCACCGTGCGCGCCATCGGCAACGTCCACTACGTCGCCGCCAACGGCGACAACGCGACCGCGCAGGCGCTCGACTATGACGTGGGCCGCGATCGCGTCATCATGGACGGGGTCGAGGGGCAAAGCTCGGCGGTCGCCTTTCAATCCGAGCGGATCCACGGGTTCGTCTATTACAAAGGCCAGCGCATCACGATCGACCACAACGGCCACGCGGTGCTCGAGCGCGGGTGGGTGACGACCTGCGACCTGCACCACGTCGCGTACCACATCACCGGCAAAGAGATCGAGCTGCGGCCCAACGACCGGCTCATCGCGCATAGCCCGGCGCTCTACCTGGGCAAGTATCTCGTCGCCGGGCTTGGCATCCTCGTCGTGCCGCTGACGCAAGAAGGCCAACGGCGCCCGAGCGCGATCGCACCGCGCATCGGCTACAACTCCATCTACGGCTTTTTCCTGAAGAACTATATCAATTTCTACTCGAGCCAATATTTCTACGGCACGTACCATATCGATTTCTACCAGAAAGCGGGCATCGGGCTGGGTGTCGATCTGTATTTCGCGCGCCGCGACGGCTCGGGATCGGGCGAGTTCACGATCTACGACCTGCACAGCAATAACTATCAATTCCAGAACACGGGCGTGCGCAACTCGCTGAATTCAGGGCTGACCTACCAGCGCATCTTCTCGCACCACGTCACGCTGTCGGCGAACGCGAGCTACGTGAGCCAGTCGCTGCTCAACACGATTCCGCCGACGCTGTCCGCCAACGTCAACGTCGTGCACAACGGCGCGCGCAGCACGACCAGCTACGGCGGCACGGCGACCACCACCGGGCCGAGCAGCTCGGTGGGCGGGCTCATCAACCACAGCATCGCGTTCTCGCCGGCGTTTTCGGAGAACGTCTCGCTGCAGCTCCAGTACAACAACTCGGTCTTCGCGGCCGGCACGCCGTTCGAATCCAACTCGTATTCGCGCTCGGTGCTCTTCCAGCAGGACACGCGCTACGCCGCGCGCGCGTTCGACGCCGACCTGCTCGTCTCGACCAACCACGGCCAGACGAGCAATACGACCTCGGCCGGTGAGACCACGCAGCCCGTCATCGGGCTGCAAAAGGTGCCGGAGCTCACCATCCGCAGCCGCCCCTTCTCGATCAGCAACCTGCGCCTGCCGCTGCAGCTCACGCTGATCGACGGCGTGTACGACGACGGCTATGACAAGATCACGACTGCGCGCTACGATCTCAACGGACAAGCCGGCACGGCGCTCTACCGGATCGGCGACAGCGCCACCGCGTCCGGACTGGTCGGCATCCGCCAGGACATCTACGGTACCGGCGACGAGCGCGGCGCGATCACCGAGCAGTTCTCGCTGCAGAAATTCTTCGGGCGCCACGCAGACGACACGCTTGCCTATCAGGAGCAGAGCGTGCGCGGCTACACGCCGATGCCGGCCTACGACCTGCTCGTCGGATACGACCAGATCAACGAGACGCTCAACATCTACAACGCGAGCGCGTACCATTTCACGGCGACGACGAACTACGACTTCAAGAACAAGTTCATCGGCTCGATCAACTATCAGATGACGGTCAACCCGTCACCCTATGCGAACGTGCTGCTCGGCGAGTCGTACGATCCCCACGGCACCGGCTACGGCCCGCTCGCCATCACGCTGTCGACGCCGCTCGGGCGCAACGACTACCTGCAGTTCCTCGGCAACTACGACTTCAAGCTGCACGGGCTGCAAGGCCAGAACTACTTTCTGACCCACACGGTCAACGATTGCTATCAGATCCGGCTCGCGTACCGGCAGGCGCTGCACGAGCTCGACATCTCGTTCGTGCTGCTGGCGTTCCCGACCCAAACCGTGAACTTCGGGCTGACCGGCAGCTCGATCTTGCCGCAGAGCTTCGGGTCGCCCTAGCCGGGGGTGACGATGATCTGGCCGCCGGCGATGAACAGATTCGGATTAGCCGGGCCGGACTTGGTCGGCGGCGACGTGAGCTGGTTGAAATACGTCGCGGATTTGGTCAGATCGACCGGCAGATCGTAACCGCTGGTCAACAGGCTACAGCAGCCGAGCTGGTCTTGCGGCACGTGCGTGGGGCTATTGTCGGTCGTGATGTAGTTGACGTGCAGCAGCACTGCCGCGGGCGAGCTGACGGTCGGCGGCTGCGTGCCGTTGGGGTTGGAGCGGATCGAGAGCGCCGCGATGGGCAGCGTGATGGAGAGCGTGTTGTTCACGCCCGTGCCGGTCGACAGGCTCGGGTTGAAGA
The DNA here is from genome assembly GCA_035314825.1 of Candidatus Eremiobacteraceae bacterium. Classification (NCBI taxonomy): domain Bacteria; kingdom Bacillati; phylum Vulcanimicrobiota; class Vulcanimicrobiia; order Candidatus Eremiobacterales; family Candidatus Eremiobacteraceae; species Candidatus Eremiobacteraceae bacterium. The sequence continues at coordinate 122,803 of DATFYX010000001.1, read as the reverse complement.
TGAACTGGTTGGTCGTCAAGATGATGGGCACGAAAGTGACGATGCCGCCGGTGCCAAGCGCCTTGTACGCGTAGTTGAAGCCGTTGGGCGCCGCCGTCGTGTCGAAGCCGTAGACGAACTCCTGATCCCAATGGGTGAACGAACCGGCCTGCGCCTCGGCCACCGTCGGCATGCCGGCCGGCTCGCCGGGATTGACGCTCGTGCCGTCCGCGGTCACCGCGTTGACCGCGATGATGTAATCACCTTGCGCCGGGGTGATCGCGCCGGCGACGATCAACTGGAATTGGATCGTGCCGCCGACGACGCTGATCGGCGGCGGCGTGAGGGGGCCTCGCCCGCACGCTCCCAGCAATGCGGCGACGAGCAGGGCGGACGCGGCGCGCGCGAGCGCGAACGATGAGCGTCGTGGCAGGTCGGAATTCATTCTTTCTTCGTCTGCTGGTGGCGATCGCATGCCCGCTGCTCGCGGCGCTGGCGTTTCCGAAAACGGACCTGTGGCCGCTGGCGTTCGTCGCCTTCGCCCCCCTGTTCTGGCTCTGGTCCGAGTCGTCCTGGAAAGCGGCGCTCGGCTGGTGCGTGCTTTCGTGCACGATTTTCTACGCGATCGTGGACCAGTGGATGATCTTCTCGCTCGGCGACGAGATCGGCGCGGCTCGCTTCGTCGCGCTCGGGCTGCTGTCGGTCATCGAGAGCTTGTTCATGGCCGTCGGCGCGGTCGCGATCGCGCTCGTCGCGCGCGGGCGCTTCGGCGCGCCGATGATCTTCGCGGCGCCAGCCGCCTGGCTGATCATGGAGTCGGTGCGCACGAATGGTGAGGCCAGCATGCCGTTCGCGCAGCTCGGCGCCATCGCGCCGCACGTCGCGTGGCTGTTGCCGCTCGCAGCGTACGCGGGGATCTACGGATTGACCGCGATCATCGCGCTGGCCAACGGCGCGGTCGCGGGCCTGCTCTTCGGCGATCGGACCACGCGCGTGGTCGCCGTCGCCGCGCTCGGCTGCCTGGTCGTGCTCGTGGCCATCGGTGACGCGCTGCGCGAAGGCGTCGCAGTGCCGCCGGCCGGCACGAAGATCGCGATCGTGCAAGGCAACGTCTCGCAGCGCGTCAAGTGGTCGCCTGCGCGCTTTGCGCAGACGATCTCCACGTATTCCACGCTCACGCGCCGCGCCGCCGCCGGCGGGTCGCGCATCGTGGTGTGGCCGGAGACCGCGGTCACCGACTACCCGCTCGAGAAGCCCGAGATCCTGGGCCAGCTGCAATACCTCGTGCGCGAGCAGCACGTGTGGCTGCTTGCCGGAACCGTCGACGCGCCGCAGCGCGGCGAGACCTACAACGTCATCATCACGCTCGATCCGCAGGGCCAGCTGCACGACGTCTATCGCAAGCACATCTTGGTGCCGTTCGCCGAGTACCTGCCCTTCGACTCGATCTTCCGCAGCTTGCCAGGCTTCGACCAAGCATCGAACTTCGCCCACGGCCCCGGTGCCGGGCTGTTGACCGTCGAAGGCAATCGTTTCGGCGCGCTTATCTGCTTCGAGTCGGCGTACTCATCGTACGCGCGCCAGACCGCGCTCTTGGGCGCGACCTCGCTGCTCATCATCACCGACGACGCGTGGTTCGGTCCGACCTCAGGCCCGCTTATCCACGCGGACCTGGCGGCCATCGACGCGGTCGAGACGGGCCGCTGGGTGGTGCGCGGGGCCGACACCGGCATCTCGCAATTCATCGACCCGAAAGGCCGCGTCGTCGCGCAGCTGGCACTCGATACCGCGGGCGTGCTCAGCGCGAACATCGGGGCACCGGTCGACACCCCGTACGTGCGCTACGGCGCGGGCTGGCTTGCCGGGCTTGCGCTGGTCGCCTTGCTGATAGCAGCGGTCTCGCCTCCGGCCGTGACGAAAGCGCGCCGCATATGATCCATTTCTTCTACGCCCTCATCGAGGCCGCGTACCGCCGCTGGCCGCTGTGGGCGGGCATCGCCGGCGCCGCCTTCGCGCTGACGATCGTAGGTTTCTTGGTCGCGGGGCTGATGACGCCCGATCTCGTGCCTGCGACCGGCACTTCGAAGATCGTCATCAACCGCATCGCCGGACAAGGGCTGCGCGAGGGCAAGACGAGCTGGCACTTCGCCGCCGAGCGCGCCGAGTTCAGCGTCGACGGCACCGTGCAGACCTACCACAACGCGACTGCGACCTACTACCTGCGCGGCCACCCGATGTACAAGATCACCGCCGGCGAGGTCACCGTCGATACTCGCAGCCTCAACTATTCCGCCGACCAGGGCGTGCACGTGTGGTCGATCGGACTGCCGGAGAACCAGCATTTCATCACGCAGGCGCTGGTCTGGAACAACTCGACGCAGATCCTCAACTGCCCCGGTGACACCGACGTGCTCTATCAGGGAGTGGAGACGCGCACCAACCGGCTCTCGGCGAATCTCGTGACGGGGATGATCTCGACCGGCCAGTCGATCGCTAAGGTCGGGCCGCCTTCGCCAGCTCCGACTTCAGCCAGTCGATGACTACGACCGGCGTGGGATCCTCTCCGTAGGCGTACGCCAGGTAGCAAGACGCGAAATCGCCGAGGTAGACGAGCGACATCGCTCGCGCGAGCCGGCTTTCGCCCGAGCACCACATCTCGGCCACGCACGCCGCGCGTTTCTCGACGATCGTCTTGGTCAACGCGGCGCGCCGGCGGATGCGGTCGGGCTCGCGGTCGTCGCGCAAGAACACGACCGCCAGCTCGCGTTCCGGTCGTTCCTGTGCTGGCCGGCGAGGGCCGTCATGGCCGCTCCATCCCACGATCTCGTTGTGGTCGATCTCCGGCAGAACGCCTGATGCGGCGAACGCTTTTGCGTTTTCGTTGATCTGCGTCTTCCAGCGGTAGGCGACGACCCCGCGCTCGCCTTGCGAGCCGTAGATGACAGGGATGCAGCCGCGCCATTGCATCGCCAACTGCTTTGCGCGGTTGTCCGCTTGGACGACGTCGGGAGCGCACTCATCGCGCACACGCTCGAGGATCGCGACCATCTCGTCAAGGTCGGCGAGCAGATCCGCCGGCATGAGTCCGAGGCGCGCTGCCGCGACGACGAGCGGCACGAATGAATAGCCGAGCGCCGCGCGCGGCTGCAAGCCCCCCGGGATGAGGATCGCCGGCACGCCGTCTTTCGCGCAGCGCGCCGCCAGCTCGCCGCCGGTGGTGACAGCCAGCAACGCGGCGCGTGCTTTGCGAGCGGCGGCGTAGGCCGAAAGCGTCTCTTCGGTGTTGCCCGAGTAGCTGGCGGCGATGACGAGCGAGTCGGCGCCGACGAACTCCGGCAGGTGGTAGTCGCGCGACACCTCGACGGGCATGCGCAGCACGTCTTCGAAGATCGAGCGCAGCAGATCGCCGCCGATCGCCGAGCCGCCCATGCCTGCCACGACGGCGTTGGCGAACACGCGTCCTTGCAGCGGCTCAAGGGCCGCACTCGAGGCGATCTCCCTGGCACGCACGCATTGATCGGGCAGCGAGAGGATCGCGCCCATCATGTTCTCTGGATCGGCCTTCGTGAGATCGATGGCGTCGAGCATCGCGTGCCCCCGTCCTTGGAAAGGGAAACGGCGCGGAGACGCATCCGTCCCCGCGCCGCGCTTCGACCCTCTCTTAGGAGGCCGCCTTCTTCGCCTCTTCGATCAGGCGCTTGACCTTTTGGCCGCCCTTGTGCCCGATCGCCTCATAGAAGCCGGTTCCATACTTGTCCTTGACTGCGTTGCCGCCTTTTTGGCCGATGCTGCCGTAGAAACCGGCACCGTGCCGCTCCTTGGTGCGCTCGCCGCCCTTGCGCCCGATCTCCTCGTAGAATGAGGGTCCGTACTTTTTGCGCACCGCGTCGCCGCCCTTTTTGCCGGCCTCACGCACCGTCATCGCGGGGCTGCGGCCTTCTTGGTCTGTTGTTTCTTCCATCTCACCTTCGCCTCGGTTTGGCGGCAGACGTCGCTTGCGCACCTCGATAAGCGGCTGCCTACTCGTCGTGGAAACGTACGGGGCATGCGAAACGTGCCATGGCGTCCCGAGGGCCTCGCGGTCCTCACCGGGAATTAATCCGCGTCAGGTCGGGTCTCTTGACCCGGCGCTGATTGCGCGTGACAAGGATGCGGGAGACGAATCGCTTGACTGAACCGTTAATCCTGACGTGAGGATCTTCTGCGCCGGTGCGTTAGCAGCCGGCGTTCTTTGCGGCGCATTGACCCCTGCCTCGGCCGCCGGTCACTCCGGCGCCGGGGACCCGCCGAGCGCGTCCATCCGCGTCGTACACGCCGGCGCCAACGCCGTGCCTCTCAGTTCGGTCGGACGCGCGCTTGCCGCCTCGCAGTCGGCAGGACTCGCGACGCGTGAATCGGTCATCGAGCGAGGCGTCGCGCCCGGAACCACGCCCTACGGAGAGCGGCCCTGGATCGAAGGCTACGACCCGGCGCGCGAGGACGAGCTGTTCCGCGCCACCTATGCGCTGCTGCCCACGCATAACATCCTCAAGATCTACGTCTCAGACGCCGGGGACTACGATGCCGCGGGCATTCGCTTCTCCGCGCGCGTCCCCCATACGATGCGCGATATCGAGGCGTCCGAGATGGAGCACGAGGCGGCGTTGTTGGTCCGCACGGCGTTCGACCGCTTCCCCGGCCTGCAGGCGCTCGACATCTGGGCCACGATTCCCGTCGACAAGAGCGAGCTGACCAGCGTCGAGAACACCGTGTTCTCCATTTCAGCCGATCGCGCCACGTATTCCGCGATCCGCACCCGCGGACTGTCCGATGAAGCGTTCTTGTCAGCGTTCGGACGCGTATGGCTGGCGCCGCAGGTGCCGCGCTGATGCGCCGCACTGCGATCGTCGCGTTCGCTATGGCGGCCGGCGCGGCGATGACGATGCTCGCTTCGGCGCCGGCAGCGGCCGTCGACAGCCCGATCGCGGGCGCCGATAGGCTGCCAGCGAACGAGCAGCCGCACCCCGCCGGGATGGCGCCGGACGGCCGCGTCTGGTTCGTGCCGATGCAGCGCAAAGAGATCGCGCTGACGTTCGACGACGGGCCCTATCCCTTCTATACGCCGCTGCTGCTGCACCAGCTCGAGTCTGACGGCACTCACGCCACTTTCTTCCTGGTCGGGCGCACCATGCAAGAGTACCCGCAGCTGGTCGAGCGCATCGTCTCCTCTGGCGACGAGATCGGCAACCACACGTTCAACCATTTCACGCTGCCGGGTTTGTCCGACGACGAGATCGCGGATCAGATCACGACCTGCGGCTCGCTCATCGAGACCTATACCGGCGGCACGCCGACGCTGTTCCGGCCTCCGCACGGCCACTACGACACCCGCGTCGTCGAGATCGCGCGCAAGCTCGGCTATCGCGTGATCCTGTGGAGCGACGCTCCTGACGATGCGAAAGCGGACGCCACCGAAGAGCCGGTGCCGGTCATCGTGGAACGGGTGATCGCGCATGCCAAACCGGGCGGCATCGTGCTCCTGCACAGCGGCCAGTACAACACCATCGTCGCGCTGCCCGAGATCATCGCGGATCTGCGCGCGTCAGGCTACACGTTCGTCACCGTGACGCAGCTGCTCGCGGATCAGGATCAGTAAGACCGGACCTACGCGCCCGCGAACCGGTGCCAGACCGCGTCGACCTGACGCGTGAGGCGGTCGATATCGCCGTCGTTGTTGATCACATAGCGAGCGCGGCGCGCGTATTCGTCGTCGGCGAGTTGCGCGCTCATGCGGGCGGCGACCGCCTCTTCATTCATCTGATCGCGCTGGGCGACGCGCGAGCGGCGCATGTCGGGGTCGGCGATGACCGCGACGGTCGTATCGCATACCTCATCGAAACCTGACTCGAATAGCAACGGCACGACGACGATCACGATCGCGCCGGTGGGCTGTTCTTGAAGGCGTGCGACCGCGCGCTCGCGGATCGCCGGATGCGTCAGGCGGTTGAGGAGTTCGCGTTTGCGAGGATCGGCGAACACGATCCGGGCCATCGCTTCGCGGTCGAGCCGGCCGTCTGGCGTCAAGACGCCGGGGCCGAATTCATAATGGATCGCGTCGAGCACGGCGCTCGGCGGCTCCACAACCTCGCGCGCGATCGCGTCCGTATCGATGATGTTCGCACCGTGGGCCGCGAACATACCGGCAACAGTGGACTTACCGGACCCGATCCCCCCTGTCAGTCCGACGACCATGGGCGGATATTACAGGACGACCCGCGCGGCCCCCCTTTTGCAACCGAAAAGCGCGCCCATCGGGCGCGCTCATCATGTCGATCGTGGGGATCTTTCGTGCGTCGTCGTCTATGTAGCCGCGTCAGCCGTCTCTTCGGCCGCGGCCGGCGGCTCCGCCGCTTCGTTCTCGTCGCTTGCTTGCACGTCGCTCGCGTCGGCGTCGTCCGACTCGGCTTTGTTCACGCTCGCGTTGATGCGCCGCGACGCGGCGTTGATCGACAGCAGCTTGACGTTGAGCTGCTCGCCGACCGCCACCGGTTTGGCCGGATCGAATTCGGACTTCGGCACCATCCCGGTGACGCCGGGCAGCACTTCGACCAGCAAGTAGTTCGACGTGGCCTTGATGAGCGTCGCTGGCACGATCTGGCCTTCGCTGAGCTGATCGGGAACCGTCTTCCACGGATCCTCGAGCGAGTGCTTGAGCGACAGGCTCACCTTGCGCGCTTCCGAGTCGAACTTCATGATCTCGACCTGGACCTTGTCGCCGATCTGCACCGCCTCGCTGGGGTGCTTGATGCGCGACCATGACAGCTCGCTGTTGTGGATCAGGCCGTCGACGCCGCCCAAGTCGACGAACGCGCCGAAGTCCGCCAAGCGGACGACCGTGCCTTCGCGGATCTGCCCAGGCTGCAGGGTCGACAGCAGCTCTTGCTTCTTCTGATTGAGCTCTTCTTCGAGCACGACGCGCTGGCTCAAGACCACGCGCCGGCGCTTGTGATCGAGATCGATCACCTTGAGGCGCAGCACTTTGCCGACCATCTCTTCGAGATTGCCGACCGGATGCCGGCGGATCTGCGACGCAGGCACGAATCCGCGCATGCCGAGGTCGACGAGCACGCCGCCCTTGACGACTTGGGTCACGGTCGCCGTGATCGCCTCGTTGTTCTCGTGCGCTTCGAGCACGCGCTCCCACGTCTTGAGCGCGCGCGCACGGCGCTCCGACAGGTACATCGCGCCGTCGCCATCGCCGTCGATGCGGTGCACGAGCACCTCGAGCGTGCCGCCGACCTTCAGATCGGCGATGCGCATGCCGGGCGAGAGCTCGCGCGCCGTCACGATGCCTTCGGATTTCCCGCCGATGTCGACGAGCAGTTCGTCGTGCGTCTTGGCGACGATCACGCCGGTGAGCACTTGGCCCTCATCGAGCGTCCGCAGACTTGCTTCATACAGCTGCTGCTCGAGCGCGAATTCGTCTTGCTCCGTCGTTTGCGGGTCCGCCGGTATATCAGTCATTAACAAAAGTTAACCTATCCCTCTTCCGAGTTATTTCGTCTTGGATGTCGCGTGGAACGAACTGGATCAGTGCTGGCACACGGGGCAGAAAAACGTCCCTCGTTGCGCGAGGACAACCCGCCTGATCGCCGTCTTGCAGCGGCGACACGGCAAACCACCACGCCCGTAGACAGCGAGTTTCTTCTGAAACCCCCCCGGCATTCCTGCACCGTCGACGTAGTCGTCGACGCTGGAACCCCGATGGAATATGGCATTGCGCAACACTTTGCGCAGGCTCGACAACAACGCTGCGGCGTGCGCGAGGGTGAGGCGACCCGCAGGCTTGCTCGGGCGGATGCGGGCGCGATACAGCGCTTCGCACGCGTAGATGTTGCCGACACCGGAGAGGCGGCGCTGATCGAGCAGCCACGTCTTGATCGCGGTGCGCCGGCCGCGCAGCAGCTCGCGCAAGCGCACGGGCGTGAGCGCCGGGTCGAACGGGTCGATGCCGACGCCGAGCGTGTCCTGCGGGTCGCCCTCGAACAGCCGCCAGCGGCCGAACTTGCGCGCGTCGGAGAAGACGAGCGCGCCGCCGTCTTCGAAGCGCAGCGTGAGGCGCGTGTGCGGCAGCTCGGCCGGCGGATCCGCGATGAGCCTGCCGGTCATGCGCAGATGCACGGCGGCGTGGCGGCCGCTGCTCAGATCGAACAGCACGTACTTGCCCAGCCTGCGCACGGCTGCGATGGTCTCGCCTTTGAGCGCGCGCGCCGCAAGGCCGCGCGGGTCGACCGTGCGCGGCCACCGGACGTCGACGCTCTTGATCGTGCGTCCGCTCACGCTGCGCGCGAGACCGCGCGCGATGGTCTCGACTTCGGGAAGCTCGGGCATGGTCTAGTCGTCGGCCGCTTCGGCTTCGCCCCAGGTCGGGCCGACCTTGAAGTCCACCGTCAGCGGCACGCTCAGCTCAATCGCGTGCTCCATCGCCTCTTTCACGAGCGCGCGCACGGCCGGCACGTTCGCGCTCGGCACGTCGAGGATCAACTCGTCGTGGACCTGCAGCGCGAGGCGCGCGCCGAGATCGCGCCGCGCAAGCTCGCCGGCCACGCGGATCATCGCGATCTTGATGAGGTCGGCGGCGCTGCCTTGGAGCGGAGCGTTGATCGCCATTCGTTCGGCGGCCGCGCGCAGACCGTAGTTGCGCGAGCGCAGGTCAGGCAGGTAGCGGCGCCGGCCCATGAGCGTGGTGACGTATCCCTCTTCGCGCGCGCGCTCGAGCGCGCCGTCGATGTATTCGCGCACGCGGGGGAAGCGGGTGAAGTACGCGCCGATGAACTCGCGCGCTTCCTCGCGCGAGAAGCCCACGCTTTGCGCGAGGCCGAACTCGCCTTGGCCGTAGAGGATGCCGAAGTTGACCGCCTTGGCGCGCCGGCGCATCTCCGCGTCGACCTTCTCGTCAACGCCGATATCGAACACGGCGCGCGCCGCGAACTCGTGGATGTCCTCACCGCGCGCGAACGCGTCGATGAGATTCGGGTCTTGCGACACGTGCGCGAACAGGCGCAGCTCGATCTGCGAATAGTCGGCCGCCAGCAACAGGTCGCCGGGTGTCGGCGCGAGGAATGCGCGCCGGATCTCTCGTCCGATCGCGCTGCGGATCGGGATGTTCTGCAGGTTCGGGTCGCTGCTCGACAACCGGCCGGTGGCGGCGCCGAGCTGATGGAAGGTCGTATGCAGCAGGCCCGTGCGCCCATCGATGAGCGCCGGCAGTGCGTCGACGTACGTGCCTTTGAGCTTGGCGACCTCGCGGAACTCAAGCACCTTGGCGGCGATGTCGTGCTCCGCCGCGAGCGGCGCGAGCACGTCGATGCCGGTGGCATAGCCGGTCTTGGTCTTGCCGCCGTGCGGCAGCGCGAGCTTCTCGAACAGCACGTCGCCCAGCGCCTTAGGCGAGTTGATGTTGAACTCGTGACCGGCGATGGCATAGATCGCCGCCGACGTCTGCGCCATGACGTGCTCGAGATGCGCGCGGATGCGCGCGAGCTCGCCGAGATCGAGACGGAAGCCGGCGCGCTCCATCGCCGCGAGCACCGGCGCGAGCGGCTGTTCTATATCGCGCAGCACCACGTCCATCTCTGCCGCGGTGATGCGTTCGCGCAGGAGCGGTGCGGCGCGCAGCAGCGCGTCGGCGGCCGATGCGTGGACCGCCTCGAGCGCCGCGGACTGCTCGAAGAGATCGTTGCGCGCGGTCTGCGGCGCCGCTGGCGTGTGGATCGCGGCAGCGCCCACGAACGCGAGCGTGTCGGCGAGCGGAGGATCGACGCGGCCGCCGTCGAGCAGACCGTGAGCTAGCTGCGCATCGAACGCCACGCCGGCAAGCTCCAGATGGTTGGCGGCCGACCAACCGGCGAGCGCTTTGCTGTTGTGGACGATCTTCGTCGCGCGTTCGTCGGCCAACAGCTGCGCGAGCTGTTCGCGCACGGCGGCGTCGTGCAGCGCGAGCGCTGAAGGAATGGCATCGGCCTTGCCGGCTTCCGATGAGACGGCGAAAGCGAGCGGTTCGGGGCTGCGCCAGTCGCCGAGCTCGGGCAGCGTGGTGAGCGCCACCTCCGGGGCTCGCCGTGCCGCCGCCAGCGCATCGAGCGCCGCAAATCGGTCGGCGATCACGCGGTAGGCAGTGGGAATGATGGCGATAGCCGGCGCCGATACCTGCGCCGCTGCAGGCGAACCGCCGTCGGCAGCGTTGGTTTGCGACGCGGGTGGCGACGACCGGCCCGGCATCGAGGTCATCAGCGATCTGAACCCGAGCTCGCCGAAGAGCTCGTTGCGGGCGCTCGGATCGCCGGCGCGCAGCTCGCAGTCCTCCCAACGAAGGGGGATCGCCAGATCCCGTTTGGCGGTCGACACCTCGCGACAGGCGCGGGCTTGATCGGCGTAGCGGGTCAACAGCTCGCCGATGCGTTTGGGCGAGACGTCGGCCGCATGCGCGAGCGCTTCGTCAAGCGATCCGTACTGCGCGATAAGGCGCGCGGCGGTCTTCTCTCCGATCCCGGGCACGCCGGCCAGATTATCCGATGGATCGCCTTTGAGTCCGCGATAGTCGGGGAGCTGCTGGGGCGAGAGCCCGTAGCGTTCGCGCACCGCGGCCTCGTCGTAGCGCGTCATGTCGGAGATGCCGCGGCGCGTCACGACCACGGTCACGTTGTCGTCGACCAGCTGCAGCAGGTCAAGATCGCCCGACACGATGATCGTGCGCAGTCCCTCGCCCGAAGCGCGCGTGGCCAATGTGGCGATGCAGTCGTCGGCCTCTTCGCCCTCGACTTCGACGATCGGGATGCCGTATGCGGCGAGCACGCGGCGGACGATCGGGAATTGGGAATCCAGATCGTCGGGCGTCGCCGGGCGGTGCGCTTTGTAGTCCGGATAGGCCTCGAGGCGCTCGGGCGGTATGCCGGCGTCCCAACACGCCACCACATGCGTCGGTTTCTCGTCGTTGAGCACGCGGTTGAGCATGCGCTCGAAGCCATAGACCGCGTTGACCGGACGGCCGTCCGGCGCGGTCAAAGGCGGCAACGCGAAATACGCCCGATAGACGAGCGCGTAGACGTCGATGAGCAGCAGCGTGCGCCCGCCGGATGACATCGCTTGCCTAGGTCTGGGCTACGGCGAGTACGACAAGCGCGCGACCGTGATCCCCATTGGAACGCGGAAACCAAGCGACAGGTCGACCGGTTTGCCCGGGTCGAGCAGACCGCCGATGGCGAAATTCGGGATGTGGATATCGCCGCCGTCGAGGGCGCGGTACTGCGCCAGCGTATTCTGATCGATCAAGACGAAATGCTCGGGCGACATCGCTTGCGGGATAGGGTCGTGATTGGTATAGGTCACATCCATGACCAAGATCGCGTTGTTGTAGTCGTTGGCGTTCTGGGATGCGTAGATGTTCTCGTTGTGGAGGACGAATGAGCTGGTGTCGACCGTGATGCCGGCCAACGTGGGATTGGGCGTGGTCTTGCAGCCAACGAGCACCAGCGCGACCACGACGGCGAGGAGGAGCGCGCGTGCAGCGCGGATGTGTGAATGTTTCATAGAAGCGGGCTTTTCGGCGGTGTCATCCAGCGGGCCTGTGCGCGAGGTGCGCCCGATGCGCGCGGCGCGCAGGACCGATCCGAGAGAACGACCCGCGCCCGAAGAACACGTGTTGCGCAAGGCGGCGCGCTAACGGCGAGGCGAACGCAGCGCACGCGAGTTCGAGCATGCGTTCACCGGAAATCCTCAGCAGCGCGCGCAGCGCTCGGCGCGCGACGAAGCGGGACGCGAACGCGCGACCGTCATAGCGTGCGAGCGCGCCGCTTTCGGGCCTGGCCAGATGCTCGGGAATGACACGCACGGCGATTTCGGAGAGGCGCACGCATCCGTCGAGGCCGCCGGCGGTCAACGGCGACACTGCGCCTGCCGCGTCGCCGACGAGCAACCCGCGAGCGCACGCGATGTCTGCGAGCAGTCCGTTGGCGGGGATCAGCCCGCCGCGCCGCTCGCTTCGACGCGCGCGCGAAAGATCGAGGATGCCGCTCTCGCCGGCGAACGACCTCAAGGAATCGCTCGGCATGACCCTATCCGCGTCGCCGGCCAGCCCGACGTGCGCGCTCGTGCCGGCGTGCGCCATCCACGCGATGTATCCCGGAGCAAGGCGCGGATCGAGCACGCAGTGCAAGGCCGGCGGCGCGGCCGGCGGCGCATCTTCATACACGTCCTCGATGCCCGACAGAAACTCGCGGTTGCTCGACAACCCAAGTCCGGTCGCCACCCGCGAGCGAGCGCCGTCGGCGCCGACGATGAAGCGCACCGCGATTTCGGATCCGGTGGACAAGCGCAGCATCTGCGGCGACGTGGGAGATGCCCCAAGGTAGCGCGTGCTCGGCCTGAAGCGCACGCCGGCGCGCAGACAATCGTCGAGCAGCCGGCGGTAGATCCCGCGCATGTCGGCGATCCAGAACTCGTCGCGCGGGCTTGCGAATTCGATCGACCTGCGCCGCGGAGAATACAGGACGGCGGTGCGGATCGCAGGTCCGAGACAGGCGCTCGGCAGATCGAAATCTTCGCGTGTGGTGCGCACGAAGATGCCCGTGGTGCGCACGAACTCGTCGACCGCGCGATGGGCGTCGATGAGGAGCACGCCGACACCGCGGCGCGCCAGCCCGCGTGCGCACCACAGTCCGGCAAGTCCTGCGCCCACGACGGCGACGTCGTATCGTTCCAGGCGAAACCGCCCTCTCTTCTGGCTATGCTTTGCAACGCAAAGCTCAGGCATCATTTGCTTTGCAAGGCAAAGTAACCTGCCTGGCTGGATGGATGCGCGCGCGCCTGAGGGAAGCCCAGTGCTGATGCACATCGGCGGCTTGCCCACCCTCATGATCTTCCTCGCGCTGGCGCTCATCTTGGTGGTGGCGCCGCTGGCAAGTGCGCTGCTCGCACGGCGCGCGCGCAGCGGCGAACGCGCCAGGCACGCCCGCTACGCGCGGTCCCTGCTCATCCTGTGGTCGATGACGTGGCTCTCGATCTACGCGCTCTCGCTCTGGGGCCAGCGGCCCGCCGACGTCGGGTGGGTGCCGCCGGACAATCCGATCTACCCCTACCTGCTGGTCCTCACATTCATCGGCGTCTTGGCCGTTCTGGGCGCACGCGCGATCCGCTCGGTCGATCCAGGGTACGCGCAACGCATCCGGCTCATCGCGCCCGTGACCGCGCGGGATTGGTTGTGGTACGTGCCGGTCGCCCTGTCCGCCGGCATCTGCGAAGAATTCTTATATCGCGGCTACGCGCTGCACGTCGTCGCAGCGCTCACCCACAGCCTGGTGGCCGGCGTCGTCGTGTCGACGGCGGCGTTCGGCATCGCGCACATGTATCAGGGGCGCCGCGGCGTGATCGGCACGACCGTATTCGGACTCGTCTTCGCATTCGTCGTGGTCGTGTGGGGCTCGCTCTGGCCGTGCATGATCGCGCACGCACTGCAGGACCTCATCGGTGGCGCCCTCGTGTCGCGCCGCCTGGCCTCGATGCCCGAGGCGAACCCCGACGAGCAGCTCCCGGCCGAGCCCGCCGCCTCCTAGAGAAGCCGTGGCTGCGCCGCGGGGCCGTCGCCCTCATGCGATATATCGTCTGGAACGATGTCGCCGGTGAGCGGCGCCAGCATGCGACGCATCTCCATCGCGTTAAGCGCGGCGCGGCCCAGATGATGGTTGTTGAAGAACACGAAGGTGGTCTGCGCACCAGCGGCGACCTCGCCGATGCGCGGCAGCCACGACTCGAGCTCGCGCTCCGAATACTCGTAGGAGTAGCGTTCGTGCGACGCACGCTCTTGCCGCCACCATTTCTCGTAATTGCGCCCGTGGAAGCGCACGTACCCGATGGACGACGTCACTTCGGCGCCCGGCCGAAGCAGCGAACCGAATTGCGGTTCATCGACGTTGCACCAACCGAGATCCAGCTCGCGCAGGCGCGCGAGGATGTCGGGCCGCTGCCAATCGCGGTGGCGGAACTCGCAGACCAGCGGGAGGCGCGGCCACCACTCGCGCAGCTCCTCGAGCCGACGCCGGCCGTCCGCGGTCGGGCGGAATCCGTGCGGGAATTGCGCTAGCACGGCTCCGAGCTTATGGGCCGCAGTGAGAGGTGCGACGCACTCGGCAAAACCGGCAAGCTCGCTCGCCAGCGGCTGCGCATCCGCGGGCACGTGCGTCACGCTGCCCGGCGCCTTCACGGTGAAGGTGAACGATGCCGGTGTGCGGGCCGCCATGCGTTCGAAGAGCTGCGGCGCGGGAATAGCGTAATACGTGCTGTCGATCTCGACCGCGGTGAAGCTGCGCGCGTAGAACTCGAGCATCTGCACGCTCTTGGTGCCCGCGGGATAGAACGGCCCGACCCAATCGCGATACGAGAATCCGCAGGTCCCGACGAGGATCGTCACGCGCTGCGCATTCCGGCGATGGCGGTGTCGATCGCGGCGTGGTGCATCGCCACGCGCGCCGGCAGCGGCAACTGCGCAGGCGACTCCGGCACGAGCGAATGTTCGCTGTGGCGTTCGAACAGATAGATCGAGAAGAAGCCGACGAGCGGCGACAGCGTCTCTTCCGCGGGCTCGACGCAGCCGTCGATGAGCGCCCGGCCCTCCACGGTCGGCGCATCGCTGATCGGCAGGCCGATGGCGCGCACCGCGGCGACGATGGCCGAGCACACCGGCGCGCGGCCGCCACGCACGTGCTCGTACAGGTAGAAGCCGGGCGCCTCGCTATCTTCGTGGAGATCGATGCCGCAGTCGAAGCGCCGCCCGTCAAGCGTCCAGCGGACGAGCTCCGCCTCGTACGGCGCCCGCTCGAGCCCGAAGGTGCGGTTGAGATCGATGCCGAGGTCGTTCACGCGCGTGCCCGCGACGAAACCGATGGGGTTGACGCAGGGCAGCGCGGTGATGCCGATGTCCTGCGGCAGCGCGGGCCGTTCGAGAAACGCGACCAACGCCTCGACGCCCGCCGGTTCGTCGCCGTGGATGCCGGCGCTGATGACGACGCGGGGCCCGTGCGCCGGACCGCATTCGAGCGCGAAGACCGGCAGCGCGTAGCCCGAACGGCGCAGCACGTCGACGACCGAAAGACGTACGTCGGAGCGGCGCCCGAGCTCCTCGAGGCGCCGAATGATTTGCGTGTAGCGCCCGATCGCCATCGCACGCGGCATGACATCGGCCTTCAGTAGGTCCCGTATGCCATCCTTGAGAATACCGCGTGGCCCCACACCCGTCCGGAGGAACCGCCGCCAGTGACCTACGTGATCTGCCAACCGTGCATCGGAGTCAAAGACAAGTCGTGCATCGACGTCTGTCCCGTCGACTGCATCAAGGGCACGGACGAGGATCAGATGCTGTTCATCGATCCGAGCACGTGCATCGACTGCGGCGCGTGCGTGGCGGCGTGCCCGGTGACCGCGATCTACAACGAGACCGAAGTCCCCGAGCAGTGGAAAGAATACACCAAGATCAACGCGGACTATTTCAACAAGTAAGCCCGGGTCTTCTTAATCCTGCGGCTCGGATGTGAACTTCAAGTAGGCGTCGGCGTCCTTTGAGGATCTGCGCCCGCCTTCGACCATCGCATAGCGCAGCGCCAGTCCGCCGGCGAGCACCAGTATCGGCTTGACCACGTCCCACAGGCTCGACGTGCGCGTGCTCGGCAACGCCAGCGGCGCCGCGATGCCTGCTCCCTGCACGCCTTTTTCGAAGATGTCTTTGAGCGGCGGCTCGCGCAGCGGTTTCGCGAACTCGCCGACATCGGACAGCCAGACCGCCAGCGCGATCGCTTCCGCCAACGATGCCATGCGCTCGGCGTTCGCAAGCCGCTTGCGCGCGCGCACCGAGCCGACGCCGAACAGCTCGGCGAGCAGCGCGATGCCGGCAGCGCCGGTGGCCAGCGATGACGACGCGAACAGCGCCGGCAGAAACGGCGACTTGGCCCACATGGGGATGCTCGAATGGCTCAGCAGCACGCCCGTGTAGGACCCGACGAACAGCGCAGACGGAAGCCCCAGCAACGCCGCGGCGGTGCGCACGAAACCACCAGCCCCAGCGAGATTGACCGCGGCGGCACCGGCCGCCGCAGCCGAGAGCGACGTCATGCCCCACACGCCGGCGTTCATCGGCGACGTCGGTTTGAACACCCGCAACATATGATGGAAGCGTTCGGGGCGGCCGAGATGGCTGATCAGAAGGGGCGCGCTGATGCCCATCGCGATGGTCGAGACCGCGTAGCCGAGCTTCGCGATCTCACGGTCGTCCTTGTGGCCGCGCAGCGCGGCGAGCGACGACGCCACAAAAGCGCCCGCACCGATGCCGCCGACCCACAGATAACCGATGACCGACCAGCCCCAATCCGGCGGCTTGAGGACGGGCTGGTCGTAATAGTTGGACATCTCCATGCGCGTCAGTCCGAGTCGAACATGAGCGCCATGGTCGCCGCTACGACGATCGCGGCGCCCAGGCCCCACAGATAGCCCTTGGCCATGGCGCGCTTAGGCGAGCGCGGATAGCGCGGGAGATTGTACTTCTCCGGTTCGTCGAGCAGCAAGAAGAACGAGTTGAGGCCGCCGAGCGCGTGGTCTTGCGCGGGCATGCCGTACAGCTGGGCCTTGCTCTCGCCGCGCGCTTGCAGGACCTCGACGCGGCGCGCCGCGTACTCGCGCAGCTGATCGACCTCGCCGAAGAGGATCGAGTCCGTCGGACAGGCTTTGGCGCACGCCGGTTCCATACCGTCCTTGAGCCGGTCGTAGCACAGCGTGCACTTATGCGCGGCGCCATCCGTGTTCGGCGCGGCGTGCGCCGTCTCGATGACGCCGAACGGGCACGCGACGACGCAATAACCGCAGCCGTTGCAGATGTCCTGCTGCACGTACACGGTGTCGAATTCGGTGCGGATGAGCGAACCGGTCGGACACGCGTTCTCGCACGGCGCATCCACGCAATGCTTGCACACGTCGCTGTTGAACAGCCAGCGCATCGCGCCGCGCTCGTCTTGCTGCTCGATGAATTGGACATGGCGCCACGTCGTCGCACCGAGCGCGACGGTGTTGTCGTACGACATGCCGGTGAATTTCTGGCCGTCCGCGGGCAGCTCGTTCCACTGTTTGCAGGCGACTTCGCACGCCTTGCAGCCGATGCACACCGACGAATCGGTGAAAAAACCCATCGGCCGCGCTTGAGGCGGCGGCTCGACCCGTTCGAACGCTTGGAAAAAGCTCATGCGGATTCGGTCTTTGGCGCGACCGGTGCGGTCGTCGCTCCGGTGCGCCTGCCGGCGCGGACGTTACAGGTGATGGCCTTCACCTCGTAGATCGACACGTTAGGCTCCAGCACGAGATGGGTGAGGTCATTGGGTGTGTCGCCCTTGGTCACCCCCATGTAGCTCCAATGCACCGGCACTCCGATCTGGTCGATCAGCTTGCCTTGGATCTGCAGCGGGTGCATGCGCGGTGTGACCAGCGCCCGGCCCTCGAACTGCCCGCGCAGCGTGCTGACGGTCACCCAGCCGCCGTTCACGATCCCTTTCGCGGCCGCGAGCTGTGGGCTCAGCTCGACGAACGCTTCGGGCTGCAGCTCCGCGAGCCACGGCAGCCAGCGCGTCATCGCCCCGGTGACATGATGCTCGGTCACGCGGTACGTCGTCATGACGACCGGATAGTCGGGGTCCTCGGGCGCCGCGATCGGGTTGTCGCCCGTCTTGGCGAACGTCTTGGCGGTCGGATTTGACTGCTGTCCGTACAGCGCGTTGTGCACCGGCGATTCATAGGGCTCGTAGTGCGTCGGCATTGGACCATCTTTGAGCCCCTTGGGCACGAACAGCCAGCCACGGCCGTCCGGCATCATGATGAACGGGTCGCTGCCTGACAATGCATCCATGCCGCCCGCGCCCGGCTTGGCGGGGGTCTCCGGATCCTTGGTGGCCGGGAAGTCGGGCACGTCCTCGCCCGTCCACTTCTTTTGCTCCTCGTCCCACCAGATGTACTTCTTGCGCTCGGACCACGGGCGTCCCGACGGGTCGGCAGACGCCCTATTATAAAGGATGCGTCGATTCGCCGGCCAGGACCAGCCCCAGTTCGGGAACACGCGGCCGCGATTGTCGCGCGACGCCGCTTTATTGCGCCCGGGCTCCGGATGGATGCCGCTGTAGATCCACGAGCCGCACGCGGTCGTGCCGTCGTCTTTGAGCTCGGCGAAGCCGCCCAGCAGCTTGCCCGTCGCGATCTCGCAGCCGTTGATCTCTTGCACGACGCGGTCCAGATCGGGCTCGTCGAGCACCTTCGACCCCGGCTCGGGCTCCGCGCGATCGTACTCCCAGGTCAGCGCTTGGATCGGCGCGTCGCGTTTGAGCTTGCTGCCCGCATAGAGCTTCTTGAGGCGCTTGGCGAGCTGATGGATGAACCATGCGTCGCTGCGCGCCTCGCCCGGCGGGTCGATCGCTTTATCGCGCCACTGCACCAGCCGCTGTGTGTTGGTGAACGAGCCTTCCTTTTCCAAGTGCGAAGCAGCGGGGACGAAGAATATCTCGGTCTTGATCGCGGCCGGGTCCTCGCCGTCCGGCGCCGCATACCAGAACGCCGCCGACTCGATCTCGTAGAGATCGCGTACGACCAGCCAATCCAGATTCGACAGAGCCCTGCGCTGCAGGCGCGCGTGCGCCGAGCCGGACGCCGGATTTTGCCCCATGATCAGCATGCCCTTGATCTTGCCTTCGACCATCGCGAAGGTGGAGGCGAGATGCGAATGGTCGCCGTTGGTCTTGGCGACCCAGTCGAAGCGATAGTCGTTCTCCACGGTCGCCGCGGCGCCGTACCACGCCTTCAAGAACGACACGATGTACTTCGGGAAATTCGCCCACCAGCCGGTCGGCCGCCACGCCGCCTTGATGTATTTCTCGAGCGTGCCGTGATCGAGCAGCGCGCTGGGCTGCGGCATGTAGCCCGAGAGCAGATCGTACAGCGTCGGCACGTCGGTCGATCCCTGGATGGACGCATGGCCGCGCAGCGCCATGATGCCGCCGCCCGGGCGGCCCATGTTGCCCAGCAGCAGCTGCACGATCGCCGCCGCGCGGATGTTCTGCACGCCGTGGCTGTGCTGCGTCCAGCCGAGCGCATAGCAGAACGCGGCGGTGCGCTCGCGACCGGAGTTGTCCGCGAGGATCTCGCAGACGCGCAAGAAGCCGTCCTTGGGGACGCCGCAGATGCGCTCGACCTCTTCGGGCGTATAGCGCTCGAAGTGGTACTTGAGCAGGTTGAGCACGGTGCGCGGCTTCTTCGCCTCGGGATCGGTGACGGTATTGCCCTTCTTGTCGCGCTTGTATTGCCACGACGAGGTGTCGTAACTGCGTGTCTGTGGGTCGTAGCCCGAGAACAGTCCGTCGAGCGCCTCGCTGTCCTCGAACTTGTCGTCGATGACGGTCAGCGCGTTGGTGTAATAGTAGACGTAGTCGTGGAAGTAGCGCTCGTTGACGAGCAGCCAGCGGATGATGCCTCCTAAGAACGCTATATCCGAGCCCGCGCGGATCTGCAGATAGAGATCGGCCATGGCCGAGGTGCGCGAGAAATGCGGATCGACGTGGATGAGCTTCGCGCCGCGTTCTTTGGCCTCGAGCACGCGCGCGAACGCCACCGGGTGGGCTTCGGCCATGTTCGAACCCATGATGAGAACGGCATCGGAGTTGACGAGGTCTTGCGGGAACGTCGTCGCGCCGCCCCGGCCGAACGAGGTGCCCAGACCGGGCACCGTGCTGCTATGTCATATCCTCGCCTGGTTTTCGATCGGGATGATGCCCAGGCCGCCGCACAACAGCTTCTTGATGAGATAGTTCTCTTCGTTGTCGAGCGTCGCGCCGCCGAGCGACTCGATCGCGTAGCACGCGTTCACCGTCGTGCCGTCGGGCAGCGTCTCGACGAAGGTCTCGTCGCGCGTCTGCTTGATGCGCTGCGCGATCTGCTCCATCGCCCACTCGAGCGGCTTGGTCTCCCAATGGTCCGAATAGGGCGCACGATACTTCACGGTCGTCGTGCGCAACGGGTTGACGGCGTATTGGTACGTCGCCGCGCCCTTGGGGCAGAGCGTGCCGCGGTTGATCGGACTGTCCGGATCGCCCTCGACGTCGAGCAGGACGCCGTCCTTCACGTAGGCGAGCTGGGCGCAGCCGACCGCGCAATAGGGGCACACCGAGTGCTTGACCTGCGCGCCGCGGATGCGAGGCGCTTTCTCCACGCTCTCCCGTGAGAACGGGCGCTCGGGCGATAGCATAGGCCGCGGGTTCGGCCGTGGCACGCGACCCCCTGCGGGGGCGAACGCGTGTCCGGCCGCGGCTGACGGCGGGACAGCGTGTCGCGCGGCGCTAATTGTCCCGTCGCGGCACTCCGATGGTCTGTAATAGAGGTAGCTCCTTGGACGACTCTTCAGGAATCAAACGCAGATTCCGCAAGCTGCTCGGCTTCGTCACGGGCGAGCGGTCGCCGCTGCCTGCGCCCACCGAAACGCCGGGCGGGCCGACGCCGTCAGCCGGCGAGACGGCGGCCGCCATCGCGTCGGGCATCGAGGCGCCGCTCGAACCGGTTCCCTCCGCGATCGGCCAACAAGAACGGCCCTCACAATCACCGCCGCCTGCGCCGGCGCCCCCGCACAGCCCGATGATCTTCGCCGCGCCGGCGCCGACCGCCGAGCGCGACGACGACCTCGAACAGGTCCTCAACGAGAACCGCATCCGCTCCGTCTTCCAGCCGATCATCAATCTCGCCGACGGCAGCGTCTTCGGGTACGAAGCGCTCTCGCGCGGTCCGATCGGCACGCGCCTCGAAGGCGCCGATGCGCTGTTCGGTGCGGCGGCTGCGGTGGGCGCGACCCACCGCCTCGAACGCGTCTGCCGTTTCCGCTCGATCGCGGCGGCTGCCGGCATCCCGAGCGGCTGCTACCTGTTCTTGAACTTGAGCCCGCGCGTGCTCGAGGAGCAAAACGCGGGGTTGTCGCGCGAGGTCATCGAGCAAAGCCGTCTCGCGCAAGAGCGCGTGGTGCTGGAGATAACCGAGAAGCAGGCGATCGCCGACTTCGACCTGCTCAAGCGCGCGCTGCTCTACTATTATAGACAGGGCTTCAAGGTCGCGATCGATGACGCCGGCGCCGGGCACAACAGCCTGCGCGCGGTCACCGAAGTGCGGCCGCACTTCATCAAGCTCGACATGGCGCTGGTGCGCGACATCGACCGCGACCGCGCCAAGAACGCGCTCGTCTCCGCGATCATCATCTTCGCCAAGCGCATCGACGCCAAAGTGCTCGCCGAAGGCATCGAGACGGTGGACGAGTTGGCGACGCTCATCGAGATCGGCGTCGACCTCGGCCAGGGTTTCCTGTTAGGGCGGCCGTCGAGCGGGTTCATCGAGCCCAAGCCCGAGATCGCCGCGTTCATCCGCGAACGTTCATCCACGCTGCGCGCCGTGCCGATGCCCAAGCGCATGGCGGTCAGCACCATCACCCGCCGTGCGCCGGCGCTCATGCCGACGGCCTACACGAGCGAACTGCTCGAGATCTTCGATCGCAATGCCGACCTCGACAGCGTCGTGCTCACCGAATTCGGCGCGCCGGTGGGATTGGTCAGCCGGACCAAGCTCTACGAGCGCCTCTCGCAGCAATTCGGATACTCGCTCTACTCGAAACGCGCGGTGCGCTTGGTCATGGACGACTCGTATCTGGCCGTCGACGCGAAGGACTCGATCGAAGAGGTGGCGCGCAAAGTCACGCACCGGCGCAGCACCGAGATGTACGACGAGATCGTCGTGCTCGAAGACGGCGTGTACGCGGGCGTTGTCTCCGTACGCGACCTGCTGCACACGATGACCGAGTTCCAAGCGACGATGGCGCGCAACACCAACCCGCTGACCGGTTTGCCCGGCCGCATCCCGCTGCAGCAAGAGATCGACCGGCGCTGCGAATCCAACACGCCGTTCGCGGTGCTGCACATCGATCTGCTCAACTTCCGAGCGTACAACGAGCGTTTCGGCATCGAGCGCGGCGATGAGGTGATCGCGCTGCTCGCCGAGACGCTGTCCACCGTGGTCGCCGAGTCGAACGACCGGCAGGCGACAGTCGGCCATCTGGGCGGCGTCAATTTCCTCGCCGTGTGCGATCCGGCGAACGTCGAGCGCCTCGGACGCGCCATCATCGAGGCCTTCGGGCGCAGAGCCGCCCCGCTCCATGTGGCGCGCGACCTTGCGTCAGTCGAACATGGGAACGCTGTCCCGCCGAGCATCGGCTTGGCACTCGTCGGCATCACCGCGACCTCGCCACCCCTGCCGAACCTGGCGAGCCTGCAGGGCAGAACGGCACGCTACAAACGGGTCGCCCGGGCCGCGGGCGGCAACGCGTTCGTGCTCGACGGGCAGCTTATCGCCGGCCGCGTTGTGAGCTTCCCGCAAGAAGTCGGTTGACCGCTCTCCGAGCTTGCGGCTTGACAGCTCCTCGACCATAAACGTATCATTATCTCTTGGGGGGCCATTTCCAGAAGGACGGCGGGGGCTGCACGCTCCGAAATGTCCATTTTTGGTTTTCTCTTCAAGAAAAAGCCCGGTGGCTCTGGTCTAAAGCCACGGCTCTCCTCGCGTCTCGCGGTGAGCGAACCTGTCCGTTTGATCATGCCGTGGGGCCAAGAACAACCCGCCATCTTACAAGACGTGTCGGCCGGCGGCGCCTGTCTGCGCACCCACCAGCGCCTGCGCGTCGGCGAACAGATCGGCATTTCCATGTATTTCGGCTTCCAACAACGTTACGATATGCAAGCGCGCGTCGTGTACGCCCAAGGCGGTAATGGCGGCTTCCATGCGCGCTATGGCGTGCGTTTCGTCTGGATCAGCGATGAAGAGCGCCATCGCTTGAACGAATATGTGACCGAGCGTGTCAGCGCGAGCCAGTTCGGCGTGCGCGCGTTCTCAGCCAACCCGACTCCCGAAAATCTTCCCCGACCGTAGAGCAGCGGGCACGTTGCTCGCGGACCGCTTGCGCGACGAGGCATCGCCCGTCGTGCTCGGCATCGCGCGCGGCGGCGTCTTGGTCGCGGCGCCGGTGGCACATGCGCTTCGCGCGCCGCTCGACGTGTGCGTCGTACGCAAGGTCGGCCATCCATCGCAACCGGAGCTGGCGATGGGCGCCGTGTCGGCCGCCGGCGACGTGGTCCTCACCGAGCACGCTCGCGACGTGGCATCTGACAAGCTTGACGAGCTCATCGCGGGCGCCCGCGCGCGTGCCGACGCGCTGGAGTTCGAATTGCGCGGCGGGCGGGCGCCGATCCATCTGGCGGGGCGGACGGCGATCCTCGTCGACGACGGCATCGCGACCAGCGCGACCATGTTATGCGCGCTCGAAACCGCGCGCAATCGCGGTGCCGTGCGCGTGGTGTGCGCGGTTCCGGTCGCACCCGGCGATTTCTTGGAGAGGCTGCGGGCGAAATGCGACCGCCTCGTCGTGCTTGTGCCCGCACGCGAATGGCATTTCGCGGTCGGGCGATACTACGCCGACTTTCGCGAGGTCTCGGATCAAGAGGTGCGTGCGGCGCTCGCGGCCGAACCTGAGCCCTCGTGACACCGTCGCAAGCGCTGTGGACATACGCCGGCGCGAACCACGCAGCGTTAGTGCACGCCGTGCTCGTGCATGCCGGTCTGAGCCTTTCCGCGCTGGCGATCGGGTGCGGCCTGAGCATTCCGCTCGGCATCTGGACATCGCGCCATCCGGCCGGTTCGAGCGTCGTCACCGTGATGACCGCGTTGCGTGCAATCCCGAGCCTGGCGGTGTTGGCCTTGGTGCTGCCGGTGCTGGGTCTTGGCACCAAACCCGCGCTGGTGGCGCTGACGCTGCTGGCCATCCCGCCCATTCTCATCAACACCGATGTCGGCTACCGCTCCGTCGACCGAGCTGCGGTCGAGGCGGCCCTTGGGATGGGCATGCTGCGAGAGCAGATCCTGCGCCGCGTCGAGACCCCGCTCGCCGCGCCCGTCGTGCTCGCCGGCGTGCGCACGGCCGCCGTCGAGGTCATCGCGTCTGCGACGCTCGCCGCGTTCATCGGCGGAGGCGGCCTGGGCGACCTCATCGTCGCCGGCTTGCAGAACGACGACATCGGCGAACTGCTCGCCGGCGCGGTCTGCGTCGCGCTGCTCGCTCTCGCGGCGGAAGCGCTGCTCGGCTTCACGCAACGCCGTCTCACCGCACCGGCGCTGGCAAACGCATGATGCCCAACCGGATCTCGCGGCGCGCGGCGCTTGCCGGACTCACGGCGCTGGCGCTCGCGCCGGCGGCGTGCGCTCGCCGCAACGCGGTCAAGGTCGGCTCGAAGAACTTCACCGAGGAGCTGATACTCGGGCAGATGTACGCGGCGCTGCTCGAGCACGCCGGCCTTCCGGTCGAGCGCCGCCTCGATCTGGGCAGCACCCAGGTGATCATGCCGGCGCTTGCGCGCGGCGACATCGATCTGTATCCAGAGTATACGGGCACGGCCTTGCTCGTCGTGCTCAAAGCGGCCCCGCTGTCGGACCGGCGCGCCGTCTATGATCTGGTAAAAACGCAATACGCGCAGCGCTACGACCTCGTGCTGCTCGACCCGGCGCCGATGAACGACACGCAGGCGCTGGCCACCACGCAGGCGCTCGCGGCGAAATACGGGTTGCGCGACTTGAGCGATTGCGCGCGCGAGGCGCCGAAGCTGCGCCTGGGCGCGCCGCACGAGTTCCTCGAGCGGCCCGACGGTCTGCCCGGACTGGTCAAGGCGTACGGCGGGTTCGCCTTCGCACGCGTCGTGCCGGTCGACATCGGGCTCAAGTACAAAGCGCTTGAGACCGGAGCGGTCGACGTGGTCGTCGCTTTCGGCACCGACGGCCAGATCGACACCGACCACTTGGTCGTGCTCGACGACGATCGGCATTTCTTCCCGCCCTACGCGGTCGCCCCGGTGGTCCGCGCCGTGACGCTGCAGGCACATCCGCAGATCGCTCCGACGCTCAACCGCCTCGCGCCGCTGCTGACCGACACGGTCATGCGCCGTCTCAACCAGCAGGTCGACGGACAACGTCAGGAGCCGGACGACGTGGCGCGGGCATTCCTCACGCAAGCCGCGCTCATCTAGGCCATGCCAGACGCCACGCCGGCGATCGCTTTCGACCACGCCGTCAAGACCTATCCCGGCGGCGACCACGCGGTCAACGACGTCAGCCTGGAGATCGCGTCCGGCACGTTCGCCGTCCTTGTCGGGCCTTCGGGCAGCGGCAAGACGACGCTGCTCAAGACGGTCAACCGCCTCTACGACCTCACGGCCGGCCGAGTGCTGGTGGATGGTGTCGACGTCACGAGCGTGGATCCGGTCCCTTTGCGGCGCGGCATCGGTTACGTGATCCAGCAGGTCGGGCTGTTCGCGCACATGACCGTCGCGGACAATATCGCCGTCGTGCCCTCGCTGCTGCATTGGGACCGCGCGCGCATCGCCGCGCGGGTCGACGAGCTGCTCGCGCTCGTGCACCTCGAACCGCAACAGTACCGCTCGCGCTATCCCGCGCAACTCTCGGGCGGCCAGCAACAGCGGGTCGGGCTGGCGCGCGCGTTGGCGGCGGACCCGAAGATCCTGTTGATGGACGAGCCCTTCGGCGCGCTCGACGCCATCGAGCGCGAGCGGCTTCAGGCTGAGCTCGCGGCGCTCCATGCGCGGCTGCACAAGACCGTGCTGTTCGTGACGCACGACGTGGATGAAGCCCTGCGCCTCGCCGATGTGCTCGTGGTGATGCGGGGCGGGCGCATCGAGCAGGCGGGCACGCCGCTCGAGATCATCACCGGGCCCGCTAACGTGTTCGTCGCCGCGCTGCTCAACGCCGACGACGTGATGCGCCGTTTTTCCGTGATGAAGGTCTCGGCCGCGATGTCCGCAGCGGGGTCGTCGACGCCTGCGAGCGGGCATCGCATCGGCGTGGACCGCGATTTGCGGACGGCGCTGTCATTGATGATGCAGGCAGGCGTCGAGTCGCTGCTCGTGGTCGATGCGCGCGGCTCGCCGCTAGGTTCGCTGACGCTTGCCGATATCCGAAGAGCCGCGCGGCCGGCGACGGCGAAGGCCTGACGTGCACTATATCTTCGCGCATCCCGACATCGTGGCAAAGGCGCTCGGCCAGCATATCTGGCTGAGCTTCGCAGCGCTTGCGGTCGCATTGGCGTTCGCGATCCCCGTCGGCGTACTGGCCGCGCGCTCCAAGTTCGCCCGCACGCCGATCTTCGCGCTGCTGGGCGCGATCTACACGATTCCGAGCCTGGCGCTGTTCGCGCTGCTCATCCCGGTGCTGGGCTTGGGTTTCACGACCGCGCTGGTGGCGCTAGCGGCCTACGCGCAGATGATCCTTGTGCGCAACATCGCTGCGGGCATCGACGGCGTCGATCCGGCCGCGCGTGAAGCCGCGCGCGGCATGGGTATGGACGGGTGGCAGGTTTTCTGGCGCGTCGAGCGCCCCTTGGCCATGCCGGTAGCGCTAGGCGGTGTGCGCATCGCGGCCGTGTCGATCATCGGCATCGCCAACGTCGCTGCGTGGATCGACGCGGGCGGCTTGGGCACGCTCGTGCTCGGAGGCATCCAGGCGGACTATCCGGATAAGGCGGTCGCAGGCGCGCTTGTGTCAGCGGCGCTCGCGCTCACGGTTGATTTCCTGTTGCGGCGAGCAGAGGCGAGATATCGCCGCCACCTGGTGGCGCCAAGCTAACGTGCGACGAGGAGATTCGATGTGAACGTGCTCTCGGCGTCCTTCCACGTCTTGGCGACCTCGAAGCCGGTCGCATGGGCGAGCGCCTTGATCTGATCGGCGTCGTACTTGTACGACGACTCGGTGTGGATGCTCTCGCCCGGATCGAAATGGACGTTCATCCCGAGGTTGTCTATCGCGAGGTCTTGCGCAGCGTCGCTGACGAGGTGCATTTCGACGCGCCCCTCGGCGGCGTTGTACGAAGCGCGGTGCCGGAACGCGTCGAGGTCGAAATGTCCGCCGAGTTCGCGGTTGATGCGCAGCAGCAGGTTCTTGTTGAACGCAGCGGTGACGCCAAGCTTATCGTTGTATGCGCTTTCGATGATCGCGATGTCTTTCTTCATGTCCGCGCCCATGAGCAGCGAATCACCCGACCGCAACGTCTCGCGGACCGCGCGCAGCGTCCGCTGGGCCTCGTAGGGCTCGAAGTTTCCGATGTTCGAACCGAGGAACAGGACGAGCGTGCGTTCGACGCCGTTGCGCGAGAAGCGGCGCAGACCTTCATGGTAGTCCGCGACGTGCGGATCGACCGTGATCGCCGGATATTCGGCGTTGAGCGCGTGCACGGTCTGATCGAGCGCTGACCGCGAGATGTCGATAGGGCTGTAGCGCAGCGCCCCCTGGCGCGCGAGCGCCGCGTCCAGCAGCAGGCGGGTCTTGGTCGCGGTGCCGCTACCCAGCTCGACGATCTCCAGCGAGTCGCCGACCGACGCGACGATGTCGCGCGCGTGCGCGCGCAAGATCGCGCCCTCGGCGCGGGTGAGGTAATACTCGGGCAGGAGGCAGATGACTTCGAAGAGCGCCGATCCGAGGTCGTCGTACAGGTATTTGGTCGGCAGCGTCTTCGGGTGCGCGCTTAGCCCTGCGCGGACCTCATCCCCCAAACTCATCGCCGCTGGTTCTCGCCAGGCCTATCGAACTCGCCCCGGTTGCGGGACGCTAGAGGGAGCTCGTCAGCGGCGGTTGCACGGTCACGCTGGCCAGTCGCCATCCTTGCGGGGTTCTGATGGCGCGTTCATACACGACAGATCGCGTGACCAGCGTGTCTTGATTGGCAACGTCTTCCTTGAATTGGGCGGGTAGGGACACGTCGGCGGCGTCGGGGCTCAACAGCCTGATATTAAGGGAACCATAATCCGGCAAGACGCTCCACGTCGCTGATTGGTACATGGCTGCCAGCTGGCTCATGGCCGCGTCGTGACCGCGCAGCGTGAGCGGTCCATCGGCCCACGTGAAGTCCGGCGAGTCGAGCAGCAGCGCGCCGATCACGTCGAGGTCATGCGAATTCTGTGCGTCGTTGAAGCGCACGACGAGCGCGCGCACGTCCTGCCACGCCTTTGGCGGATCGTCGCTTGCGCGCGCTACGGCAGGCAGCACGAGCGACGCTGCCAGACAGGCGAGGATGGCGGATGCGATTTTCTTCATATCAGCATTGTACCCGCGCGCCGCAGGTTTGAGTGCGTGGCTGATTGGGAAGCGGGGTGCCGGCTGTGGCCTTACGGCGTCGTGCCGTCGAGGGTCTTTAGGAAGACCCAGAAGTGCTCGTCTCGCACGTAGCCCTCGGATGTGTAGAGCGCTTGGGCGGCTTTGTTGTCGAAGGCCGTGCTCAGCGTCAGGCCCGCCGCGCCGGTTTCGTGCGCGTGCCGCTCGGCGCGCCGCATGAGCAGGCGGCCGACGCCGGCTTTGCGCGAACCGGGATGGACGTAGAGGTCGTTGAGCAGCCAGAGGCTGCGCATCGCCACGGACAAGAACAGTGGATACAAGTGCACGAAGCCGACCGGCACACCATCATCGAACGCGATGAACAAGGCGGATTCGCGCCGGCTCCAGCGCTCGTGGAGAAACGCGAACGCGCCGTGCGGATCGGAGGGCGCCTTGTAGAACACGCGGTACGCATCGAACAGCGGCGCGACGAGCCGGATGTCGTCCAACGATTCCGCCGGCCGGATCCCGACGGAACCTTCGTGGCTCAGCTCTGCTTGCCGTTCTGCGACATCAGATAGTCGACGAGCAACGGGATGTCCGCATCAGCGATGGGGGCGCCGAATGCCTTTTGCATCTTCGTCACCTCGGCCGTCCACTGAGCTTTGGTCAGCGGTGGCTGCGTGTAGACGTAATCTGCGGAATGGCAGATCAAGCACTTCGATTGCGCGAGCGCGACATTCGGACCGTCGTTGAACGTGATGTCGGGCGGCGGCAATGTGATGGAGCCGTTCGAATCGGCACGAGTCACGCCGACGCCCACGACTGCCAAACCGGTTGCGAACACCAGCGAGAGAACCGTAAGCTTTTTCATGATGCCGACGCCTCCACGCGGACGGTCTCCACCGTGTTGCGCAGATAGCCGCCGGGATTCCATACCGGGTTATCCAAACGTTGCGCCTCGCCGATGGTGTTCATCGCCAAGGATGCAAGCGCATACTGCGTGCCGGCTTGCGGGGTGAAACGTGCCTGCCATGGCCGAAAAGCGTACTTGCCATAGTCTTTGCCCAGGGTTGCCGGCGTCCAGTGCCCGCCGCCATCCGCCGAGAACAAGACGCTCTGAATGCCGTATCCGCTGTCGAAGGCGATACCTTTGACCGTCAATGCGACGCTGGGCGCGACGCGCGCGCCGTCAGCCACGCTGGTGATGAATGAGCGCACCGTGAGACGAGTGATCGGCACCGTCTTGACCGTCGCGCCCGGTTGCTGGCAGCCGCAGGGATCCGCCGGAATGCGATACGCCGTCTTCATCCAAAAGTTCTGATCCGTCTCGGAGAGCACTTCGATGTCGTTGAGCATTTTCGTCCAGTACGTCGCGAAATATCCTGGAACGACCAGACGCACCGGATAGCCGTTGAGCACCGGCAGGTCTGCGCCGTTCATGGAATAGGCGACGATGACGTCATCGCCCATCGCCACGTCTATGTCGAGCGCCTTGACGAAGTCCGGAGTGGCGGGAAGCACCGGCGTCTCCGCGCCGTTCAGGCGGACTTGCACTGCGCCGTCGCGCACGCCCGCCTTGGCGAGGATGTCTTTGAGGCGTACGCCCTTCCATAGCGCGTTGCCCATTGCGCCGTTGGCCCACTGGCCGCCGGCCACGCGCGGGCTGAAGAAGCCGCGGCTGTTGCCGGAACATTCGCACACAGCGGCGATCTCGACGGCATCAAAACCGGCCTTCAGGTCAGCGACGCTGAGCTGCAGAGGCGTCGTCACCAAACCGTGAACGTTGATGCGGAATGCGTTGACGTCTATGTCGGTCGGCACGCCGGCGAGATGCCAGCGCACGAAAAACGCATCATTAGGCGTGAACTCGCTCTCGTTGAAGATCGAGAACGGCGTCTCCAGCTGCACCGGCCGTGTGGTCAGGACGATGAGCGGCCGCTTTTGCGGATACGTCGCCACCGGCCGAGCGCCGTTGGCAAACGGAAGCGTGACCGTTTGCGCGAGCGCGGGAGCACCGAGCAGCGTGCCGCCCAATGCCGCGCCCCCGATGAGGAACTCGCGCCGACCCATGCCTGGAAGGTATGGCATCACTGGACCTCCTCTCGCGGTATCCCCGCCGTTCGCGGCGCCTCGCAAGGCGGCTCCCACGTGCGGGACGGCGGAGGCCGTCAGCGAGGTGCGGTGATCGCCGCCAGCATGTCGGGCGTCCCTTGCGTGCGCTCGAGGTGCGGGAAGCGCTCTCCGCCATGGTAGTCGATTGAGATCAGCGCGAACGTCTTACCGCTTTGCACGATGAGCGTAATCGGTGCGGTCGTGCCGCGCGACGCCTTGACCGCCGCATGCAAGCTATCGGCGCTGAACGCGCGCCAATTCACCGCCACGATCTTCATCCCGGCACCAAGACCCGCTATCGCTGCCGGCGATCCCGTCAGCACGTTGCCCACTTCGCCGGGCGATGAATCGTCATTTTCCGATCGCACGACGACGCCGATCGAATAGCGCAGATCGATCGTGTTGCGCGCCTCCTCGACGATCTCGTCAGTGGCGTTGGGCACGTCGTTGAACGTCAATCGATACCCAGCTCGAGCGAGCCACTCGGACGGCGGATGTTTCATCACCGTGTAGACGCGCGTCTTGAAGAACGCGTCCCAGTCATACGGCTGCACCGCGTTGAGCGCCGCCACGACGTCGCCGTATGTGTAGGTCCGGACCATCGGCGGCGTGCTCGGCGGACCGAAGAACCCTTTCATGAACGTGTCGAGCGACTTCGAACCGTTGCTCGCTTGGCGGATCAGCGTGTCGGCGTCGAGCCACACCAATTCGCCTTCGTCGTAGAAGTCGTCGGTGGTGCGCCGTTCCTGGGTCCACTGCCTGGGTGCTTCATACAGATACGGCGCGGCAACGGCGACCTCGCTCAACGGTGTCGTCAGCCTGCCTGGCTCGTAGTCCAGTCCGGCGTACAGGCCGGCCAGGTAGTCCGGATATTCCTTGGGGTCGCGCAAACCGCTGCGGTACGAGAGCACATCACCGATGTATTGGTTCAGGCCTTCGTAGATCCACAGCAGATCGGTCTTCTCCGGCTCTTGATAATCCGTCGTCGTCAGGTCGGCGGGCCTACGGTACTTGCCGTTCCACGAATGCGAGAACTCATGCGGTAAGAGGTCGGCGCTAGAGTCAAACGCCTTCGGATCGGTCAGATACGTGTCGATCTCCCGGTTGTCGCTCGACTCGTGGTGCTCGATCCCTTCGGGCGCGATCGCGTCGCTGAGCGTGAGCAAGAAATGGTAGTGCGTCCAGTGACGCGCGCCGTACAGATCGTCGGCCTGTGTCACTAGGTTCTTGAGCTTGGCGACCATGTCGGCGTCGAAATCGAGATCGGCAGGAGTGGCGGCGAAGATGTGGATCTCATTCGTCGCATCCGGCTGATCCAAAAGAGTCGCTTGGCGGACGTAGCGCCCAGCGTCCAGCGGCGAATCGACCAACCTCTCCAGGCTGATGGTTCCGAAGTCAACGCGCGGGCCGTTGCGCGCCGGCGACGGCAACGCGGTGTCGTACTGCCATCCTTGCGGGAGGATGATGCTTGGCGTCACCGGGATGTCGCTGACCGGCGCCCCAGCCGGATAGAGCAGCGCGCGGTTCCAGTTCAACACGAGGATGTCGGGCGTCCCTATGACGTCGTCTTGCGTCATGAGAAAATCGAACGAGACGGCCAGCGATGTGACGCCCGCAGGCACGCGGATATGGAACGCGTACTGGTCGACGAGATCGCGCTGCCAGGACAGTGTCGCCCCGCCGCCTTCGACGTGAAGCGCGGCGAGATCGTTCAAGGGTCCGGTCGGCCCGTGCTCGCCGGGTATCCATTTCGGATAGTACAGGGTGAGATCGCCGGCGGTCACCGGGATGGTCATCTGCGCGTGGATGATGTTGCGCGGCGCTTCGCGCGCATCGACGAGCAGCGTCATCGGCTGCCGTGCCGCGCGCGCCGTGCCGCAGCAGAACAAGACAAGAACCGCGACCACCGCGACGCGCGCCAGGATCCGGCATCGCATCGGGGCCACCTAGGGGTAGATGCCGCGCAGTTTGGTCGCTTCGGCCACCCGGCCGACAGCCACCACGTAGGCGCCGTGGCGCATGTCGGTCTTATATTTCTTGGCCTGTTCGAACGTCTCGCGGAACGCGCGCACCATCTTGCGGCGCAGGCGCTCGTTGACTTCGTCCTCTTCCCAGAAGTTCTCTTGCAGGTCTTGCACCCACTCGAAGTACGACACGCTGACGCCGCCCGCATTCGCCAAGATGTCGGGCAGCACCATGATGCCGCGCTCGTGGAGGATCTGATCCGCTTCGGGCAGCGTCGGTCCGTTGGCAGCTTCGGCGACGATCTTGGCTCTGATGCGCGACGCGTTCTCGCGCGTGATGACTTTCTCGAGCGCTGCCGGGACGAGCACGTCGCAGTCGTATTCCAAGACGTCTTTGTTCGAGATGCGGTCGCCGCCGGAGAAACCGGTGACCGTGCCTGTCTCTTGCTTGAACGCGGTGAGGCCCGCGATGTCCAGCCCCTTCGGGTTGGCCACGCCGCCGCGGCTGTCTGAGACGGCGACGACGCTGAAACCGTCCGCCGCCATCAGCTCTGCCGCATACATGCCGGCATTGCCGAACCCTTGAATGGCGACGCGCGCGCCGTCGTGTTTGATGCCGAGCTCCTTGATCGCTTCATTGGTGACGTACAGGCAGCCGCGCGCCGTCGCCTTATCGCGCCCGAGCGAGCCGCCGATCGCGATCGGCTTGCCGGTGACGACGCCGGGGATCGAGTATCCCTTCTGCATCGAATACGTATCCATGATCCATGCCATGATCTGCGGCGTCGTATAGACGTCCGGCGCGGGGATGTCTTTCTCGGGTCCGATGATGATCGAGATCTCGCTGGTGAAGCGGCGCGTCAGGCCCTCGAGCTCTTTGAGCGACATCGCTTTGGTATCGCAGATCACGCCGCCCTTGGCGCCGCCGAACGGGATGTTGGCCAGCGCGCACTTCCAGGTCATCCACATCGCCAGCGCCTTGACCTCGTCGAGGGTCACGTCCGGATGGAAGCGAATGCCGCCTTTGCCGGGACCGCGCGAGAGATTGTGCTGGACGCGGTAACCCTCGAACACTTTGAGCTTCCCGTTGTCCATGCCGACCGGGACCGACACCGCCAAGACGCGCTTGGGCTCGCGCAAGTAGGCGTGGATATTCTCGTCGAGGCCGATGAGCGCCGCGACTTCATCGAGTTGGCGCTGCGCCATCTGCCAGACGTTTTGCTGGGATTGGACGGCGGACCGATCGAGCGTGGACGACATGAACTCCCCTTTGCGCGTAGGACGATCGCATGAGTGCGTGCCGAAGACAGGACTTGAACCTGCACGTCCTTTCGGACACAAGTACCTGAAACTTGCGCGTCTGCCAGTTTCGCCACTTCGGCTTGAGGACAGAAATGGTTTTCCTCACGGCCCTTTAACGCCTGCCGGAGACGCCGCCATGCAGCGTCACGTTCTATCTTTATGAAGGTCTTTTCTCGCATGACTGCTCGCTCGCTCGCCGCCGCCTTCGTGCTGGCGTTGCCCGCCATGCCCGCGTTCGCGGCGCAACCGGTGCCCTACTTACCCGTGCCGCACGACGCGGCGGTCATCTTGGAGACGGGTTCGACGAACTCGCCCGGGTATCGGATCGTCGTGCAGCGCAGCGGCGAGGTCGAGTACGTCGAAGGCGCGGTGCGTCGCACCGCCGCGCTGCGCGAGAACACGGCCGGCGCGTTCTTCGCGGACCTGCAGTCGGCGATGCCGCTCTCGGCGCTGCGAGCGGGGCGCTGCATGAAGAGCGCGTCATTCGGGAGCTCGACCTTCGGCTGGTGGCGCGGCCAGCGTTCGCCTGATCTGCAGTGCGCGGCCGATCCGCGAGGCACCGCGCTGTACTCGAGCATCAGCGCGATCGCCCTCGAGCTCGGAATGGGGCAACGCCGGATCCCGCTGATGCCCAATGAGCCGCGCCGTCCGATGCCCGAATCGAGCCCGACGCCGTCGACGCCCTGACGCGTACTAGAATTCCGTTCCGCTGGTGAAGTGGAAGTCGTCGATGCGCGCCGCCGGCAGCACGTGGCCTTCGCTGCGCACGAGCTCGCTCGCCAGCTCGCAGCGCCCGAGCGCGCCGACGATCGATTCGTTGAAGCGCATGTTCTTCAAGCCGCACTCGATCTTGCCGTTCTGGATGAGGAAGAGCCCGTCGCGCGTCATCCCGGTGATGACCGTCTGCTTCTGATCGACCAGCCTGATATACCAGGTCCGCGAGACGAGGACGCCCTTCTCAACGCCGGCGATGATATCGCTGCGCGTGCGCGCCCCCGGATCGATGACGACGTTCAGCGGCAGCGGTCCGTCAGCATTCGGCGCAGGCAGTGCGTGGCCGGTGTTCACGTGATCGAGCTTGGCCGCATAATACGAATCGTAGACGACGTCTTGGGCGACGCCGTTCTCGACCAGGGTCACCGGCCAGCGCGGCGCCCCTTCGAAGTCGAAGGGGATGCCCAGGCCGAGCGGCTGTGTGAAATCGTCGCGGATGGTGACGTTGGTCCCCATCACCTGCGCGCCGAGCTTGCCGCTCATGAACGACGAGCCTTGCTCGAAGGGCTGCGCGCCGAACGCGATCCACGACAGATACACCAGGAACTCGCGGAAGGCCGGCGGCTCGAGGATCACGGTGTACTTGCCGGGCTCGAGCACGTGCGGCTGCGCGCCGTCGACCGCT
Organism: Candidatus Eremiobacteraceae bacterium; assembly: GCA_035314825.1. NCBI lineage: Bacteria > Bacillati > Vulcanimicrobiota > Vulcanimicrobiia > Candidatus Eremiobacterales > Candidatus Eremiobacteraceae > Candidatus Eremiobacteraceae bacterium. Next base: position 87,820 of record DATFYX010000001.1, on the reverse strand, counting down.
TTTCGCGCGGCGGTCTCCGCAAGCGTCGCCGGCGAAAGATCGGCGAAGCGGCGCGCATATCCCTCGGCGTATCCGCTCGAGGTCTCGCCGATCGCTTTGATATTGATGGCGCTGTCGGAACCGCGGAAGAAGCGGCGCACGCCCTTGGAATTCGCCACCGCGATGGTGTCCGAGCGGCTTGAGACGTAACCCGCCGCGTAGAGATCGTGGCGCCGCATGACGCGCACGATCTGCGCGACCGCGTCGGCGCGCGCGTCCGGCGCCAGCGATCCGGTCGCGGCGTCGTAGGTGGAAGGGATGTCGTCGCACGGACTTGTGTCATCGGGCAATCCGGGGAAATCGTGATCCTCGGGCGCCAGGCGCGCCATCTCGCCGGCGCGCGCGACGACCTCGGCGACGCTGGCGGCATCGAGCCGGTTGGTGGACGCGACGCCGATGCGCTTGCCGACGACCGCGCGCACCGAGAGCTGCCAGTTACGCTCCACCATGCTCTCGTGGATGTAGTTGTGCGTGTAGCGGGTGAGCGCGCTCTCGCTGCCCATGAACAGCGCTTCGGTCTCGTCCGCCTTCGAAGCGTGCAGCGCCCGATCGAGCGCCTCTTGCACCGCGTCTTGGTCGACGACGAAATCAACCGCCATAGCCCACTCCCACAGCGACGTTGCGGAAGCGCGCCGGCGCCGACCCTTGGCACGATCGCGCGGTCTGCAACGGCTCGCCCTTGCCGCAGTTCGGCGTGCCCCAGGCCACCCAGGTCGAGCGGTCGCCGATCGCATCGCAGGAAGCCCAGAACGCCGGGGTCATGCCCGCGTAGGTCGGGTTCTTGAGCAGCCGGCCTTTCTTGCCGTCCACGATCTCGTAGCCGATCTGGCAGCCGAATTGGAAGTTCAGCCGCTTGTCGTCGATCGACCACGAGCGGTTGCTTTCCATATAGATGCCGTGTTTGACGCCGTCGAACAGCTCTTCCAGGGAGGCAGCCTCGCCAGGCATCAGATTGACATTGCCGATGCGGATCATCGGCAGGCGGCCCCAGTACTCGGCGCGCACCACGCCCGCCAGATCGACCTTTGCGGCGTCCGCGGTATCGCGCCCGGCCATGTAGCCGACGAGGATGCCGTTGCGGATGAGGTCCACGCTGGCCGCCGGCGTGCCCTCGTCGTCGTAGCCTTCAGTCGCCAGCGCGAGCGGGCACGTCATGTCGCAGACCACGGTCACGATATCGCTGCCGTAGCGGAAGGCGTTGAGTTTGTCCAGCGTGGCAAACGACAGACCTGAGAAGTTGGCTTCCCAGCCGAGCACGCGGTCTAATTCGAGCGCGTGGCCGATCGACTCGTGGATCTGCAGCGACATCTGGTCGCTCGAAAGCACGATATCCATCGTGCCGCTCGGACTTTGATCGGCGCTCAGCAGCGCGACCGCCTCTTCGCCCGCGCGGCGCGCGTTTTCGAGCAGCTTGGCGTTGTTGATGATCTCGTAGCCGCCGGTCTGATACAGTCCGGCCGTTCCCGGATAGAGCCGGTCTTGCACGTCGCCTTCGCCGACCGCGAGCGCGGAGAGCGCGGTGCCGCATTGCACGAGATCCTGTTCGATGCGGCTGCCCTCGGTGCTGGCGAAGCATTTCTTGGTGCGCCACACGTCGATCCAAGAGCGTCCGACCGTCACGCCGGGAGTCGCGCGGATCTCCTTGTCGACCGCGAGCAGGTAGGCGACGCGGTCGGATGTCGAGACCGTCGCCGGGTCGATCGCCACCGGCGTCTTGTAGCTGTCGACGAACTTGCCTGCGGGCTGCATGTCGATGCGGTGCGTCTGGACGGCGCCGCTCGCGCGGGCGATGTCGGCCGCCAGAGCCGCGACGCGGTCGATCTCGGAAGGTTCGATGAGCGCGCTCGACGCGAAACCCCACGCGCCGTCCACCAGCGCGCGCACGGAAAAGCCGCTGCTCTCCGAATCGTTGAGTCCTGCGACGACGCCGTTGCGCACTTCTGCGTGCTCGTCGCGCACCACGCCGAAGCGGACGTCGGCGTACTGCGCCCCCTTGGCGGTGGCGGTGTCAAGCGCGCGCTGCGCCTCGGCCTCGAATTGCACGGTGGCTACCCCGAACGCAAGAAGGCGAGCTTGCGCTCGTCCCTTCAGGAAACACGGCGGGCGTTCGGGCGCGCAGGCCGCCGGTCCCCCGACAACTAAGGAATACGTAGATGTTCAGGCTAGAGAACGAGGAGATCGACCCAGGGAACGGAGCGCCGAACCTCAGCGAGCTCCAAGAGCGAGCGGCACTGGTCCCAGCGGTCGACAAAGCCTTCCGCCTCCTCACCGCCTTGAGCGAATCCGCCGAGCCGCTCGGGGTCTCTCAGCTCTCGCGCACCCTCGGGCTGGGCAAGAGCACGGTCCATGGCTTAGTGACGACCCTCGAGCGACTGGGTATCATCGAGTCGCCCCTCGGCGCCAAACGCTACCGGCTGGGGCCCGGCCTTTTCGCTTTGGCCTCGCGCTCGGCGGCCCAGCGCGACCTGCGCGATATCGCCAGGCCGGCGCTGGAGCGCCTCGCAGCGGTCACCGAGCAGACTAGCTTCCTGGGCGTGCCGGCCGAGGACCACGTGACCATTCTGGACCTCATCCATGGCCGGCCCACGATGTCCATCTCCGCGCCCATCGGCTCGGCGATCCCCCTCCTGGCGGGCGCCGTCGGCAAAGCGGTCGTCTCCGCCTGGGATGAGCAGCGGCGGGCCGAATTCTTCGGCCAAGGCCGGTTGCCGGCGTTCACGCTCAACACGATCCGCGATGTTCCGCACTACATGGAAGCTGTCAAAGCCGCGGCGGACGACGGCGCCGCGACCGATATCGACGAGTACGTCGACGGCATGCGCGCCGCAGCGGCACCGATCTTCGGCCCGGACCACGAGCTGATCGCGGTGATCTGGGTAGCAGGTTTCTCACGACACGTCGACCGCGAGCGACTGGCCGAGATGGCCAACGAGGTGGCCAAGGAGGCCGCCGATATCAGCCGACTCCTAGGCGCGTAGCTGCGTGGCTCTGCTGCTGTGCCTGCTCGCCGCGCTTGCGTCCGCGCTGCTGACGCCGCAGCCCCCGATCCGCATCCCAAAGATCCCCGGTTCGTTCGACTACATGATCGTCGACGCGCCCCGGCACCGGCTGCTGGTCGCACACACCGGCAGCCGCGCGTTGGCGATCCTCGATCTGGACGACGGCGCCGTGAAAGCCCAGCTCTTCTTGAGCGGTGCGCCGCATGGCGTCGTCGTCGACGGGAAGCGCGACGCGTATCTGGTCGGCACGAGTATCGTGCCGCAGGTCGTCGTCATCAGCCGCGAGTCCTTGCAGATCAGCGGCACGATCCGCATGCCCGGTCCAGTCGACGCTATCGCGCTCGACACCAGGCGCGATGTCCTGTACGCGGACGAGGACAACGGCCAGTCGATCTGGCTGCTGGACCGCCGCGGGCGCATCGTGCAGACGCTCGCGACGCCGCAAGACTCGGATAAGTCCGACTACGATCCGGCCGCCGATCGTCTGTATCAGAACTTCACCACGATCAACTCGACGTACGTCATCGACGCCGCGACGGCGCGCGTGGTGGCGCGTTGGAGCACGCTGCCCGCGACGAAGCCGCATGGGATCGCGCTCGACGCGGCAGCGCAACGGGCCTACATCGCCGGTACCAACGGCGAGCTTGTGGCGCTCGACACGAGAACGGGGCGCGTCGCCTCGACGGCCGCAATCGCGCGCGACGTGGATCAGATAGCGTTCGACGCCACACGGCAACGGATCTACGCGGCCAGCGGCGACGGCTACGTGTCGGTCGTCTCCGTCCACGCGGGCGATCTCACGCGGTTGGGCGACATCGGCGTGCCGCTGGGCGCGCACACCCTCGCGCTCGACCCCGCGACCGGCGCGGTGTGGATATCCTACGGCACGCAGCGCGACGACTACGTGATGAAGCTGACGCCCCCGTAGACGCGAGGCGCTTAGAGCGCGCTTGCCACGATCGCGTCTTCGAGATCGGCGATGAGATCGCGCTCGCCCTCGATTCCGACCGAGAGCCGCAGCAATCCATCGGTGACTCCGCGCGCCTCACGGACGTCCTTGGGGATCGAGCCGTGCGTCATGGTCGCCGGGTGGCAGATCAGCGACTCGACGCCGCCCAGGCTCTCGGCCAGCGAGAACAGCTTCGTGCTCGACGCGAGGATGCGCGCGCGATCGGGCGATCCTTTGAGCGTGAACGACACCATGCCGCCGAAGCCGCGCATCTGTTCGGTCGCGAGCTGATGCTGGGCGTGCGAGCGAAGCCCCGGATAGTAGACCCGCTCGACATCGCGATGGCCGGCGAGAAAGTCGGCGATGGCGCGCGCGTTGCGCTCGTGCTCGCGCATGCGGATCGCCAGCGTCTTGGCTCCGCGCAGCGTCAAGAAGCAATCGAAGGGCCCGGGGACGCCGCCGACCGCGTTCTGGTGGAACTTGATCACGTCGTGCAGATCGGGCCTGTTCGTCGCCACGAATCCGCCGAGCGCGTCCGAGTGCCCGCCGATGTATTTGGTCGTCGAATGCACGGCGAGATGCGCGCCGAGATCGAGGGGATTTTGCAGGTACGGGGTGGCGAAGGTGTTGTCCACCGCCAAGAGCGCGTCGCGCGCGGCGCAGAGCTGCGCCACTGCGGCGATGTCGACCAGATGCAGCAGCGGGTTGGTGGGAGTCTCCAGCCAGACCAGTCTGGTCTTGGGACTCATCGCCGCAGCGACGCGAGCCGGGTCGGTCGCATCCACGTAGGTGAACGTCAGGCCGTAGCGGGTGAGCACCTTGTCGAAGAGGCGGAACGTGCCGCCGTAGAGATCATCGTTGACGACCACGTGATCGCCGGCCGAGAGGAGGTTCATCACCGCCGACGTCGCCGCCATGCCGCTGGCGAAGCTCAGCCCGAAGCTCGCGTTCTCGAGCGCCGCGAGGCAGCGCTCCAGCGCCACGCGCGTCGGATTGACGGTGCGCGAGTAGTCAAACCCCTTGTGGCGGCCTGGCGCGGCCTGGGTGTAGGTGGTGGTCTGATAGATGGGCACGATCGTCGCGCCCGTGGTCGGATCGGCGTCCTGGCCGACGTGGATCGCCTTGGTCGCAAACTCCATGAGGCCCCTTACTGGTTGGATGAGAGGTACGAGATGATGTCCATCTTGGTCAGGACGCCGGTCGGCAGCCCTTTGCGCGAAACCACCACGGCGCCATGCCCAAGCGATAGCTCTTTGTACGCGCGCTCGACCTGGTCGAACTCGTCGAGCACCGGGAAGGGGCGCGCCATGACATCTTTGACAGGCTGGTGCGCGACGTCGGCGCGGTCGTAGATGAGCTGCATGACCGCGACCTCATTGATGCTGCCCACCATCTCGCCTCCGTTCACCACCGGGATCTGCGAGATCTGGAACTCACGCATCAACTCGATGCCGCGCTTGACCGGATCGCCGGGCGCCAGCGTGATCAGCGGCGGAAGCTGCCCTTTGGCGCGCAGCACGTCGCCCACCGTCGCCCCGTGCCCCTGCTCGCCGAGGAACCCGTTGGCGCGCATCCATTCGTCGTTGAAGATCTTGGTGAGATAACCGCGCCCGTTGTCGGGCAGCAGGACGACGACGATCGCGCTTTCGGGCAGCTCGCGCGTGACGCGAGCGGCGGCCACCAGCGCAGTGCCTGACGAGCCGCCCACCAGCAACCCTTCTTCGCGGCATGCGCGCCGCGCCATCAAGAACGAATCCTTGTCCGAGACCCGCTCGATGCGGTCGATCGCCTTGAGGTCGACCGTGGCGGGCAGAAAGTCTTCGCCGATCCCCTCGACCTTATACGACTTGGCGGTATCGCCCGAGTAGATCGACCCCTCCGGATCGGCGCCGACCACCACGATCGAAGCGTTTTTCTTCTTTAGATAGTGTGCCACGCCCGAGATCGTCCCGCCGGTTCCGATGCCGCTCACGAAGTGCGTGATCTTGCCGGCCGTCGCTTCCCATATCTCCGGGCCGGTGGTCAGCTCGTGGGACTTGGGGTTGAGCATGTTGGCGAACTGGTTGGGCTGGAACGCGCCCGGGATCTCGCCCGCCAGCTTGGCCGCGACGGCGTAGTACGACTCCGGGCTGCTGGCCGGCACCTTGGTGGGCGTGATGACGACCTCTGCGCCGTAGGCTCGCAGCAGCCGGACCTTCTCATCGCTCACCTTGTCCGGCATGACCAGGATGCAGCGGTAGCCCTTGATGGCGGCGACCATCGCCAGGCCGGTCCCCGTGTTGCCCGACGTCGCCTCGACGATCGTGCCGCCGGGGCGCAGCAGACCGCGGGCCTCGGCGTCGGCGATCATGGCCAGCGCGGGCCGGTCCTTGACCGAGCCGCCGGGATTGAAGAACTCGACCTTGGCCAGCGCCAGACATTTGGCGTCGATGACGCGGTGCAGCCGCACCAGCGGCGTCGCGCCGACCGTGTCCAGCAGGTTCTCGTAGTACCGCATGCCGTTGTCGCGCAGCGGCCCGAACCGCGATTCGGCGTTGACGTCAGTCTGCACGGATGGCTGCCCTCACGAACTGCGGCCCGCCAAGAACGCTTCGGTGCGGCGGTCGGCCGGCTTGTTGAAGATGAGCGGCGTATCGCCCGACTCGACGATCTCGGCGTCGGCCATGTAGATCGTGATGTCCGCGAGCCGGGCAGCCTGCTGCAAGTCGTTGGTGGCGATGATGATCGTGTGATCGCGCCGCAATCGAGCGATCACATCCTCAACCGCCAGTGCGGCGATCGGGTCGAGCAGCGCCGTGGGGTCGTCGAAGAGCAGCACGTCGGGATCGACTGCCAGCGCACGGGCGATACATAGGCGCTGCTGCAAATCGTCCGGCAGCGACGACGCCGGCACGCCCAGGTCGCCGCCTAGCCGGTCCCAGAGGGAGGCTCGGCGCAGCGCGCGCTCGGCCGCGTCGCGGAGGATGCGTTCGTCGCGCACCCCTTGCGCGACCAAGCCGAAGGTGGCGTTGTCTTCGACGCTGCTCGGCAGCATAGTGGGATGAGCGAACACCATGCCGACGCTGCGCCGCAGGCGCGCGGTATCCACGCCCTGTCCAAGGATCTCCGCACCGTCGATCTTGATACTGCCCTGCACCCGCGCATCGGGGTTGAGATCGTGCATCCGGTTGAGCGCGCGCAGCAACGTGGTTTTGCCGCAACCACCGGCGCCGATCAGCGCGGTCGTCGTCTTCGATGCGACGTCGAATGTCACGCCGCGCAGTGCCTGTGTTTCGCCATACCAGACGCTGACTTTGTTGACTTCGATCTTGGTCTCGAGCGGCGCGCGTTCGGCCATTAGCGGCCCTCCTGTGGCATGCCCGCGTCGGCACCGGAACGCAGCCGGGCAGCGCCCTGGAGCAGCCAGATCAAGATGGCGAGCAGCAGCGCTCCCGCGGCGGTCGCGCCGTATCCGCTGACCGCGCCCGCGCGTATCCACACGTGCACCGCTAGGGGCCACGCGTATATCGGCGCCGCCCCCGTGCTGTTCGGGACGTTCGCGCCGGCGATAATCGCGATCGCGCCCGCCGCCCCGATGATCTGCGTCGCCACGATCGTCACCGCCCCCCAAAGGCCGCTCATGGCGCGCGGCAAAAGCACGTGGCGCACGGTGAACATCGGCGTCGCGCCCAGCGCCGTGGCGGCTTCGCGGATCTTCGCCGTGCGCTGGGTGAGCACGCTCAGCGCGAGGCTCGTCATCAGCGGCATGTTGATCACGGCGAGCAGGACGGCTGCCCCGGTGAGCGTCGGCCGCCAGCCGGCGGCGGTCGCGGCGACCGCGACCGAGAATGCGACGATCACCGTCGGCACGCTCCCCACCAGCCCCAACGCGCCGCGCATGCCGAAGGCGGCAGAACCGAATATGCGCACATCTGCTACGGCGATGGCTGCGAACACGCCGACGACCGCGGCCAGTGGCAGCGCCAGTGCGGTGACGTAGGCCGTTGCGAGCAGCGGATGCAGCACGCCCGCTGGATCGAACGGATTCAGAGCCCGCGCACCGCCGGTGAGGGCCGCTACCGCCAGCCAGCCGACGATCGCGACGACCGATAGGCATAAGACCACGGCGCACGCCGCGAAGACGACGGCCGGCAGCGGTGCGGCGCGCGCGGGCTGATCCGCCGGCTGCAGAGCGCTCACGGCCATGGCACGTGCCCGACGGCGCGGCGGCCGAGGACGACCGCGGAAATCGTCATGGCGAGCAACAGCAGTGCGGCCGGCGCCATTCCGAGCAGAGCATCGGAGCGGGTGGAGGCTCCTACCTGCAGCAGCGCGCTGGCAAGCGTTCCGGGCAGAAACGCCATGCCGAACGCTTCAGCTTTGACCGCGGCGGCGCTGAAGACGATCTGCAGGGCCGTCGCCTCACCGAGCGCCAGCGCGAACGACGACCACCAGATTCCGGCGATGTTGCGCTGCAACGCGGGGAGCACCGCTTGCGTCGCCGCGCTGACGGGATCGGCGCCGGCGGCCGCGGCGACGACGCGCAGGTCATCCGGCAAGCCGGAGAGCGCGCGACGCGTCTGGACGAAGACGACCGAAGCGACCATCACGATGATGACCATCGATGCGATGGCGATCGTCACCCCTACGTTCGGCAGCAGCGGCGTGACGAGCAGCGCGCCGGCAGCCACCACACCGAAGCCGACAGCGGGCACCGCATGCAGCGCTCCGACCAGCGCTTTGATCGTCTGACGCAAGCCAGGTGACGCGATCTCGACCGCGTACAGCGCCGCGCCGACCCCGAGCGCAGTGCCCATAGTCGCGCCGACCAATCCGAACCCGACCGAGCTCAGCAGCAGCCAGAACGCCGCATCTGCGGGCATCGACACGCGTTTGAACAAGGCCGCTAGCGTCGCGGCGACCAGGGCGATGAGGACGAGCGGCGCGATGGACACCACGGCGGCCGCGCAGACGCGCGCCGCTGCGATGAGCAAGCGCTCGACGCCGGGTGACACGCTCGTGGCCTTAGCGGGCCTCCCCAGTGCCCCCTTTTCCGGCCGCTATCGGTCGTCCGGACCGGCGGCCAGCACGACTCCCAATGAGCGCAGATACGCTAGATGTGCGTGCAGCGACGACGTGCCGTTGATCGACGCCCACTCTTGGTTCGGTATGCGGATCGAGCCGGGTCCGTCAAGCATGATCGATGTGCTTTTCGGCTTGCCCGGATTGCGCGTCATCGGTATGTTCGAAGGAAGCGAATCGTAGCGCGCCACGGCCGGCGAGCTCGCAAGTCCGTCCAGCAACGGCGTCGACATCGCGTCGTAGATGTTCAGCGGATCCAGGCCGAAGAGCACTTCGACCGTCCGCAAGACGGACGTGATGCTGTAGCGGGTGTGGTCGACGTACCCGCGGCGCACGTATGGTCCGATGAACAGCGCCGGCTGGCGATGCGAGTCGACGTGATCGCCGGTGCCCTGCGGATCGTCGGTCGTCACGAACACGACGGTATCGCGCCAGTCCGGCCGCTTCGAGAGGCCGGCGATGATCTGTCCCAACGCCACGTCGTTGCTCGCGACGTACGAGGCGGGCGTGTAGAACCCCGGGTCGGTGCCGGCCGTGTGGTCGGTGGGCAGCGTCAGGTACGAGTATTGCGCAAGCCCGTTCTTGTTCACGTCGTCAAGGAACATCTTCGCGCGCACGGTGTCGAGAATCGCGAAGTCGATGTGCGCGCCTGGATAGTCGCGCGACGCATGGGCTGCCAGCCCGGGCGCGATGCGGCCGCTCGGCTGCATCGTCATCTGCTCGCCGTAGACGCGGAAGGACACGCCGCGGCTGCGCAGCTCGTCGATGAGCTCCCCGCGCGGACCGAAGACGGCGCTGACGTTGACTCTCGGTCCGTGAGGCAGCGCGGATAGATCTTGGAACCAATCGAAATCCATCGTCGCGACCGGGATGGCGTCCTCTCCGTACAGGTAGACGGGCCAGATCGATCCCGCCACCCGCGCGTCGCCCTTGGTCGCCGCATCATCCGGCGTGTGGACATTGCGCTCGAGGTAGTCATTCGCCAGACCCTGCGTGGTCCACGAATGCCCGAAATCGCTTTTCTCGCCGTTGCCCATGAAATTGTCGAGCAGCACGTACCGGTCGGCGAGCGCGTGCGCGTTGGGCGTGAACTTGCGCCCATACAGGCACAGCAGCGGATCAGAATTCGCCGCCGGTACATCGCCGAACACCTCGTCGAAGTGCTTGTTCTCGCGCACGATGAACACGAAATGCTTGATCGAAGGGAGCGCCGCTGCCGCGACCCGCGCCGAGGCGCCGATGCGATCGTCGCGCGCGACGATGGCAGACCACTGCGCGAAGCGCGCCGGCTCGACGACGAGGTGCTGGACCAGACCCGTGTAGACGCCGTTCCACTCCGATCCGGGATCCGGCTGCGATCCCAAACCCTGGGCGCTGACGATGAAGAGCTGCGGCTTGATGCGCGGGTCGTCGTCGATCGTCGGGCCCGCGACGAAGACGACCGCCATCGGATACCAAGCCGCCGGGATGCGCCCGGCGACCTTGCCGCTGTCGAGGTCGACGACCGCGACGTCGTTGAAGCCGGATTCAGCCACGAACAGGTGCGTGCGGTCGGCGGAGAGCGCCATCCCAGAGGGCGTCTGGCCGGGCGGCTGATCGGCCGTCAAGCCGAGCTCGAGGCGGCGCGTCACCTTCAGCGCACCCCCGTCGATCACGCAGACGTCATGGCCGTCGGCGTCGGCGACGAACGCTTTATCGCCGTCGACGAGCAGCGCGGTGGGGTGCGGTCCGGTCGAGATATGCGTCGCGCGCGCCGCGCCGGCGGGCCACGCGTCCACGTGATCCGAGTCGTACAGCGTCGCGACGATCGTGCCGCGCACGAAGCCGACCTCGAAGGGTTGGCCGCTCGCCGCGAGCCGGGTCAGGACGGCTCCCGTTTGCGCGTCGAGCACGGCGACTTCGCGATCCGCGGTTCTCGCGACGAGAATGCGATGCGTCGCCGGATCCTCGGCGATGCCGTTGAGCAGGCCGCCGACCTGCAGGTCGGCGCCCTTGGACGTCAGCGGGGCCGTGGCGGAACTGGCGTCGTAACCGAACTGCGCGATGGCGCCGCTGTAGCCGCGCGAGACGTAGAGCCCGTCCTTGGTCCAGGTCATCGCCGTCGCCCAGGGCACGGCGAGGCGTTGGACGAGCTGCGTATGCTCGCCGACGGCGATGACGTCGATCGCGCCGCCGTCTTGCGAAAGCACCGCGAGCAACGCGCCGTCCGGCGAGAGCGTTTCTGACGAGGCGAAACCTTCGACCGGCGTGGTGAAGCCCGCCGGCGTCACGGAGCGGCCGTCGGGCAGGGTCGCGGCGGCGGCTGCCGACGTACCGATCGCGATCACCCAGGCTGCAAGAGTGAAGGCCGTTCGTCCGCACCTACGACCCATGCGCGCCCCGGCCGGCCGGTGCGATGAGCTGGATCTGCGGGGTCAGCATGGCGCGCACGCGGTGGTGGCCGACGACGACCGGACGCGCGCTTGCGGCCAGCACGCCGACGGTCGCGAACACGGCGATGCCGGCGACGGTGCCGCGGATGAGCCGTGCCAAGAGATCGTCACGTTCGAACATGCTGGACTCCTCACGAGCTCGGGCTCGAGCGCAGGTGCGGCATAAAAGCTCCGCCGCGCCGGGGGGATAGCCGGTCGCGGCGGCGGGCGACGCCGGCGGGTCGCAACCACCGGCGCCTGTGGCACGATGTCTACTTCAACTTGTAGCTGTAGATGAACTCGATAGTGCGCGGCGTGTTCCCGAACCATTCGGTCGCACCGGCGCCGATCAGGGGCGTGTAGTCGGACGGTCCGGCGAACTGGTTGAGCGCGTGCGGCACGCCATCGCCGATCAGGCCCATGGGGAACGTCATCTGCTGGAACAGATTGTCGACGACGACGTTGAACACGCCGCGCTGGCCCGTGTTGACCGAGGCGATGAAGTTGGTGTAGTTATATGCGGGCGCGTTCTTCGGATTGTTCGCATCGACGAAATAGGTCTCGCTGCGCAGCTCGACGATCTTGGCGAGCGTGAGGTCGAGCGCGAAGTTGGCCTTATGCAGCGGGATGCCAGGGAACTGTGACCCGGGCACCGTCGTCAAGTTGCCTTGCAGGACGCTCAGCGGAACGCTGAGCGGCTCGCTCGAGTTCGTCGCGTAGCCGTAGTCGATGAAGAAGCTGGGCGTGATGCGCTGGCGGCCCTGTAGGTCGATGCCTTCGGCCTGGGCGGTGCCGATGTTCACGACGCCGTCGACGCCCAGGAACGCCAACGCTTGCGTCGGCGTTCCGCCGCAGCTCGTGGTGTAGATCGTCTGGTACGCTGCGAGACTGGCAAGGCCTCCGGGTCCGAAGAAGCTCGACGGAAAGCTCTGCACCGGTATCGTCTGCGTGTAGAGCGCGTTCCAGATCGGCTCGGAGTACAGCGAGAGCTGGAAGGCCGAGTCGCCTTCGCCAAAACGGTGCCCCCAACTGAACTCCGTGTCGCTGGCGCGTTCGGGCCCGGCGTTCGGGTTGCCGCCGCTGCCGATCGAATTGAGCGTGCCGCAGCGCACGTTGCCTGCGAGCGAACCCGGGGCAGACGCCGAGAAGGGCGAGTCGACGTCGTCGAGCGTCGGCTGCGTGCTGGTGTATCCGAACGCAGCCCGGAACACGTCGTTGGGCTTGGTCCCGACAAACGCGATGCGCGGATCGATGAACGAGGTGTTGGTCAGCGTCGAGTGCTTGAAATACGCGCTGACATATGTGGTGATCGGCGAGCTCTCCGGATGCCACGAGTCGCGGAAGAAGGCGCTCGTCTCGTCGGCGATGTTGCCCGTGACGGGGGGGCCGAGCGTCGCGTTGCGGCTCGCCGTGTTGTTGTAGTACGCGCCCAAGCCGAACTCGTTGTTCTCGCCGACGATGTTGTAGGTGCCGACGACGCCGCTGTTAGTCACACCATTGTTGTACCAATACGGGTTGGACGCGAGCGTGCACGACGGATTGCAGCCGGCGCCAAGCGGTGTCGCCGGCGGCACGAGTAGATACGGCAACTCATTCGTGCGGTCGTACGTGTGGTAGTAGACGTCCGAGAAGCCGTCGATGTTCAGCGTGTTGTGGCCCATCTCGGCATCGAAGCGCAACTGATAGTCTTGGTTGTTGAACGCTTGCCACGCAGGGCCCGCACCCTGCCAGCCGTAGTTGATGTTCGCCCACTGAGTCGGCGTCACGCAGGTGACGCCCCCGTCTGGCGTCACGCCGTCGAGTCCATACCCATAGGCGTTTCCGCCGGTGCCGGTACCGACGAACTGGCCCGCGGGGCAGTCGGGTGGATTGAGCGCGTTGAACGGCGGTGCGTTACCGGCCGGCGAGTAGCTCGCGAGATGATTGTTGCCTTCTGCCATGGCGGTGTCCATCGGCAGGAAGTCGCCGTCACCGTTGCCGGTCTTGTTATCCCAGTAATAGCTGGCCAGTGCGACCGCCGTGAGGTGCGCGTTGTTGCCGAGGCCATAGCGCAGTTTGTACAGCTCCGAGCGGTTCGCGATGTTCGAGTTGACGGGATAGTTGTCAAAGGCTGCGACCGCCGGCGCGACGGCGGGGTTGACGCTGGGGTCGAACGCCGCTGCCGGCTGGAAGAACACCGTGTTTCTGATCGAACCGTTCATGCCTTGCGTGCCGAGCGCCACGGCGTACCCCCAGCGATCGCCGTAGAGCGAACCGGTCGCGGTCAACGCGCTCGTCAGCTTGTTGAAGGTGCCGTAGCCTTGGGTGTACACGATCTGCTGTTGCCGCGTCGGGTCCAGCGTCTGCATGTCGACGACGCCGCCGATCGCATCGACGCCGTACAGGTCGCCGCCGCCGGCGCCGTAGACGACGTTGACGGCGCGCAGCGCGAATGATGGGCTTATCTCGTAGTTCAGGCCGCCCTGTCCTAACGCGACCGGATGACCGTCGATCAGCGATACCGTTTCGAGCTCGCCGATGCCGCGGATCGCGAGCGTCACGTCGTCGCCGAAGCTCGGGGAGTCGCTGCTGACATTGTCGACGCCGCCCATTGCGCGCAGCGCGTCGCCCGTGCGCGTGATGCCTTGACGCTGCAGCGTGTTGCCGGATACTTGCTTATAGATGACGGTGGCCTTTTGGAGAGACGCCGCAGCGGTGACGGTCGTCCGGCCGAGCGTGCGGATCTGGCTGTTCTGGGTCGTGCGCTGCATGGCGAGGACCAGCGGCAGCGAGAAGCTTCCGCCGACGGTGAACTCCTCGGAAACCGTATTGTCCCATCCCGCGAGCACCATCTGCAAGCTATACGTTCCCGCGGCGAGTCCGTCGAACTGGAAGCGGCCGAGGTCATTGGTGGTCTGCGTCGCGCTTGTCGGGCCAACCGTCGTGAGCTTGACATTGACGAGCGGAAGGCCGGTGGCGGCGTCCACGACTTTGCCCTTGATCGAGTACGTGTCAGCCGACGCGATCGCCGGCGCAAGAAACAAAAAGGCCGCGGCGAGCAAGCCGGCGGCAACGGAAATCCGCTTCAACAACATAGGCTCTTTCCAGGACGGCGATTACATGGCGAACGCGTGGCTGCCGGCCTACATAAATGGTCCACGGCAACGCGAGGGTGGACGCGTGCGGTTTCCGTCCTGGTACGATGCTACGGGGAACGGATTAAGCTCGGATTATCCCTGCATTAACCGAATCGCCCGGTGATGTAATCTTCTGTTCGCTTTTCTTTTGGCGTGGTGAACATCTTCGACGTGGTGTCGAACTCCACCAATTCGCCCGTCGCGGACTCGCCCGAGAGCATGAAACCGGTGAAGTCCGAACAGCGCGCCGCTTGCTGCATGTTGTGGGTCACGATGACGATCGTATAGGCGCCGCGCAGCTCGCGCATCAGCTCCTCGATCTTCACGGTCGAGATCGGGTCGAGCGCCGATGCGGGCTCGTCCATGAGCAGCACTTCGGGATCGACCGCCAACGCGCGTGCGATGCACAAGCGCTGCTGCTGGCCGCCCGATAACGACGTGCCGGCCTTTTGGAGCTTGTCCTTGACCTCGTCCCACAGCGCCGCGCGGCGCAGACTCTTCTCTGCGATCTCTTCCATCGTGGCGTCCCCGGGCGGTTTGCCGGCCAGACGGACGCCGGCGAGCACGTTGTCCTGGATGGTCATCGTCGGAAACGGATTGGGGCGCTGGAACACCATGCCGATGCGCCGGCGCGTGTCCGTGGGATCCACGCCGGACTCATACAGATTGTGCCCGTCAAGCAGCACTTCGCCCTCGACGTACGCATTCGGGATCACCTCGTGCATACGATTCAGGCATCGCAGCAGCGTGGACTTGCCGCAGCCGGACGGGCCGATGAGCGCCGTGATCGCGCCGGGCTCGAAGTGCATGTTGACGTTCTTGACGGCGAGGTGCTTGCCATAATACGCGTTGAGGCCCACGACCTCGAGATTCGTCGCGGTGTTCGTCGTCCCGGTTGCGGGCATCGTCACGGACGTTACCATCTGTCCCTCTCCATCTTCCACGTCAGTTCGCCGACACGCGGCCCGAGAACGCGAATCGGGCGATCAGATTCAGCGTGAACACCAGCGCCACGAGGACGAGCGCGCAACCCCACGCGATCTGCACCCAGTCCGCGTACGGCGAAATCGCATATTGGAAGATGATCAGCGGCAGGGCCGCGGTCGGCGACGCCAGACCGTGCGGCCAGAACTGGCTGCCGAAAGCGGTGAACAGCAGCGGCGCGGATTCGCCGGCGACACGCGCTATGGCTAGCAAGACCCCGGTGACGATGCCCGCGCGCGCGACCGGGACCGTGACCATGAGCGTCGCCTTCCAGGCGGGGATGCCGAGCGCCAACGCACCCTCGCGGATCACGCCCGGCACCAGGCGCACCGCTTCCTCGGTCGTGCGCACGACGATCGGCAGCATGATGACGGACAACGCGACGGCCGCGGACTGCGCCGAGAAGTGGCCGCTCGGGATGACCACCAGCGCGTAGGCGAACATGCCCACCGCGATAGACGGCATACCGGTGAGCACGTCGCTGTAAAAGCGCACAGACGCTGCCAACTGGCCGCGTCCGAACAGCGCCAGATAGATGCCGGCCATGACGCCGATCGGCACCGCGAAGAGCGACGCCATGCCGATGATCTCGAACGAACCGACGATCGCATTGGCGACGCCGCCACCGGTCATCCCCACCGGCAGCGGCAGCTTCGTGAAGAAATCCCAGTTGAGCGCCTTATAGCCTTTGCCGACGACGTAGAGCACAACGGTCACGAGCACCGCGCCGCACGCCACCGCGCACAACGCGCTGATGACGATCATGAAACCGCTCCAGGCCTTGCGGATCGGCGTCGACTTGAGATCGATCATCAGCGGCTGCCCCGCCCGCTTGCGTTCCACACGAGCAAGCGCGCGAACACGTTCACGATGAGGCTGACGACGAACAGCAGCAGCCCGATCTCGATCAGCATGGAGATGTAGACCTTGCCGGTCGCCTCGGAGAACTCGTTGGCGAGCACGCTCGCCATCGTGTAGCCCGGCGCGAATAACGATGCGACGATCTGCGGCTTGTTGCCGATGACCATAGCCACGGCCATCGCTTCACCGAGCGCGCGGCCCAGGCCGAGGACGAGCGCGCCGATGACGCCGGAGCTCGCAAACGGCAACACGGCCTTGGTGAGCATCTCCCACTTGGTCGCCCCGAGCGCCAGCATGCCCTCGCGCTGGTCGTTGGGCACGGCTTCGAACACGTCGCGCGATATCGCCGCGACAGTCGGCACCACCATGATGGCTAGGACGAGGCCGCCCGCGAGAAAGCCGACGCCGTAGATCGGTCCCTGGAACGCCGGTAAAAACCCGAGTGTTTTCTGCAACGAAGGTCCGATAAAAAGTCTGATCGCGGGCGTGAGCGCGAATAGTGCCCACAACCCGTACACGACGCTCGGCACGGCCGCAAGCAGTTCGATGAGCATCGCGACCGGCGTCGCAAGCCTTCGCGGCGCAAGCTCGGCGAGGAACAAGGCCGCGCCGATGCCGATCGGCCCGGCGACGAGCAGCGCGATAGCCGACGTCACGATCGTGCCGTAGATGAACGTCAAGACGCCGAAGTGGCCGCCGCCGGGATCCCACAGCATCGTGAAGGCGTTCAAGCCGACCTGGGAGATCGCCGGCCACGATCGCTGCAGCAAGACGAGGAACAGCGCCACCACGATGGCCAGCACGAGCCATGCGGACAGATAGAGCAAGAACATGAACACGCGATCGCCCACCGGAGAGGAGTGCACGCGTGCGACCCGAGCGGCGGCTGTCGGACTCGCGGTTACCAGCTCGGCACTGTCTTGCGACATCGTTCCCGTCTTTGACATCTCGAATGAGCGAGGCGGTGGGGGCTCAGGGTTTGTCGCCTGGCGCCGCACCGCCTTTTCGCTTGTGCGCAACGGGTCTCGGTCAGTTGTGAATCGATCCGATGGCCTTGAGCGCCACCTGCTGGACGTTATCCGGCAACGGGACGTAGTTCACTTTCTCCGCATATTGCTGACCGCCGGTGACCAGCCACTTGAGCATATCGGTGAGCTGCTTGCCGCGCGCCGGGTCAGCTTGGTTCTTCCACACGAGGATCCACGAATATCCGGCGATGGGATAGCTGTCTTTACCGCTCATGTCGGTGATGGAGAAATCGGTCGCGCTGACCTCGGGCTTCTGCGATGCGGCCGCTCTGATCGAGTCGATCGACGGCAGCACGTAGTTGCCGTCCTTGTTCTGCAGTGCGACATACGAGATGTCGTTCTGCAGCGCGTATGCGAGCTCGATGTAGCCGATAGCGCCGGGCGTGTTGCTCAGCTGGCCCGCGACGCCTTCGTTGCCCTTTGCGCCGACGCCGGTCGGCCAATTGACGGACTTGCCCGCACCGACCTTGGATTTCCAGTCAGGGCTGACCTTCGACAGGTAGTCGGTGAAGTGGTAGCTCGTGCCGCTGGCGTCGGCGCGGTGCGCCACGAGGATCGCCAGCGCGGGGAGTTTCACGCCGGGATTCACGGACGCTATCTCCGGGTCGTTCCAATTCGTGACCTTGCCCAGAAATATGTCGGCGAGCGTCTTGGACTGCAGTTTGATATGCTTCGGAGCGCCCGGCACGTTGTACGCGATCGCGATGCCGCCAAGCGTATCGGGCAGCTGGACGACGGCGCCATTGGCGGCTACGGCAGCGTCGATCTCGGCCTTGGTCATGGGGACGTCGGATGCGCCGAAGTCGACCGTCTTGGCGGTGAACTGGGAGATGCCGCCGCCTGAGCCGATGCTCGCGTAATTGACGGTGATACCCGCGTGCTCTTGGCTATACGCGTAGAACGCGCGCGAGAAGAACGGGTACGGGAACGTGGCGCCGGCGCCGAGGAACTGGGTGTCCGCGAGGGCGGCCACCGGGACGACAAGGCCGGCGATGACGCCGGCTGCGACGATGGATTTGAGGGTGAGAGTCTTCACTGCTTTTCGTGCGCTCCTACACGCGAAAAATCGCGCGGCCGTTAAAGTGACAAATGCACCATCCCGACCCTATCGTAGGGGCTTGAAGACGACGTTAAGACAGCCTTAAGCCCATGTTAAGGGCCCAGAACCAGAGCGAAATCGCCTGTGTCCGGGGTTAGGAAGCGGCCGTATCGCCGATCGTGCGCGAGCCAAGCGCTTCGGAATGGGCGATCGCTTGGTTGATCTCGACGACCGAGCGCTTGAGATGTTTCGGGACGCCCTCGACCATATAGACCACACGTTCGCAGATATTGGTGGCGTGATCGGCGATGCGTTCGAGGTAGAGCGCGACGAGGATGAGGTTGCTGCCGCGGCTGATCGCGCGCGGATCCTTGGCCATGAATTCGATGAGCTCTTTGAAGACGGCCCGGTAGAGCCGGTCGACTTCGTCGTCTTTCTCCGGCACCTTATGCGCGATGTCCGCGCTGTGCTGGGCGAAGGCATCCAACGATTCGCGCAGCATCTCGCGCGCCGTCGTGGCCATCAGCGGGATGTCGATGAACGGCTTGAGCTGCGGCTCGGTGGACAGGTTCTTGGTGATCTGCGCGATGTCGCAGGCGTGGTCGCCGATGCGCTCGAGGTCGATGATGATGTCGAGCATCGCCGCGATCGTGCGCAGATCCGATGCCATCGGCTGCTGCAGCGCCAATAGGTTGAGACAATTGGTCTCGATGCGCACGCACAGGTCGTCGACGATGTCATCGCCCTCGAGGATCTCGTCGGCGAGTTTGACGTCGGAACGCGTCAGCGCATCGACCGCCTTGGCGGTCGCGTCCTCCACGAGACTGCCCAGCCGCAATGTGTCCTGCTGCGTCTCGTCGAGTATCCGATGGAAATTCTCGCGGCCCAAACGCCCGCTCCCTCTAGGGTAGAAAAAGGTCCCTTAGCATTATAGGGCGATGCGGGACGTTTGTAAACTATGAAGGGCTTAAATCTTGAAACGGCAGCGCAATGTCGTGCCCACTCCCAGTTGGCTTTCCGCCACCACCGTGCCGCCGTGCGACTCGACGATATGCTTGACGATCGCGAGCCCGAGGCCAGTGCCGGTCGAGGATCGCGCGCGCGACCGATCGACGACGTAGAAGCGCTCGAAGATGTGCGGCAACGCCGATGAGGGGATACCTGGACCGTCGTCGGCGACGCTGAGCACGGCGTGTCCGTCGTCACTTCTGACCGCGACCTTCACGTGGCCGTTCGGCGGCGTGAGGCGCAGCGCGTTGTCGAGCAGATTGACGACGACCTGTACGAGCTTGGCGCGATCGCCGAGCATCACGATGGGCTCGTCCGGGGTGCGCACCTGCAGATCGATGTGCAGCTGTTTGGCGCGCAGCGCTTGCGTGGCGACGACTTCGCGGCACACCTCGCACAGATCGACGGGACTGAAGGGGACGGCAAGCGTACTGCTCTCGAGCTTGGCGAGGCCCAACAGATCTTCGACCAGCGCGATCATGCGGTCGGTCTCGCGCGCGATGTCGTTGAGGAATCCGGCTTGCGTCGTCGCGTCGACGCCGCCCTGCAGCGTCTCGACGATGATCTTCACCGAGGTCAGCGGCGTGCGCAGCTCGTGCGAGACGTTGGACACGAAGTCGCGCCGGATCGCCTCGAGCTCGCGCACCCGCGTGATGTCGTGGACGACGGCCACCGCTTCGCGGGGCGGTTCGGTGCCGCGCAACGGGCGCGTGGTCAGCTCGAGCTTGCGCTCTGTACCCGCGTTGTAGGTGAGCTCAGCGGTCTGCTCGACGCCGCCGCGCAGCGCGTTCCAAAGCCTTCGGTCCAGCTCGAAGCTGCGCACGGATTCGATCAGCGAGCGGCCCAGCGCGCGCGCGCGCGGCACGCCGAAGATCTCGGCGGCCGCCGGATTGAACACCGTGACGCGGCCATCTTCGCCGACCACGATGACGCCGACCGGCAGCGCATCGACCAGCGCATCGAAACGCTCGACGAGGGCGCTATTGCGGTCGGTGAGCGCGGAGTGCGACGAAACGCCCTCAGTCTTGCGCGGCTTGCGGAATTGGTCGAAGAGCGGCATATCCGCTCGTACGCTTGGCTAATCTTTGAACAGATACCCGCGGCTGCGGACGGTGAGGATGTATTTGGGATCGCTTGGGCTGTCCTCGATCTTCTCGCGCAGCCATCGGATGTGGACGTTCACCGTCTGCAAGTCGCCGTAGAAATCGTAGCCCCACACGCGATCGAGCATCGCTTGGCGCGTGACCACGCGGCCTTTGTTCTCGAGCAACACCTGCAGCAGGCGGAATTCTTTGGGGGCGAGCTCGACGATCGCGCCCGCCTTCGTCACTTTGTGCCGGCCGGCGTCGAGTTCGATCTCGCCGCCTTTGAGGACGCCCGTCTCGGCCGGCAATGGCGCCACTTGGAGGCGGCGCAGGTGTGCCTTGATGCGCGCGAGCAGCTCGTACACGGAGAACGGCTTGGTGATGTAGTCATCGGCGCCGATCTCGAGCGCGAGCACCTTGTCGATCTCTTGGTCTTTCGCGGTGAGCATCAGCACGGGCGTGGTCGAGCGCTTGCGGATCTCGCGGCAGACTTCGATGCCGTCAAGCTCGGGGAGCATGATGTCGAGCACGATGAGGTCCGGCTTCTCGAGCTCCGCGACCGACAACGCGCGGCGCCCGTCGCCGGCCGTGCACACCGAGTACCCGTTCTTCTCGAGATTGTAACGCAAGGTCTGCAGGATGGTCGCCTCGTCGTCGACGACGAGGATCTTTGCAGCCGGCGCCGCCTTCACGTCTGCCATGTCGTCGCGCGCCGCGTTCGCCGGGCTCCCCGTGCGTGACCTTTATGCGTCAGTACCGAGGCACGACGGCGTACGCATGGTACGCCCACGAATACCATATGCCGTAGGCGTTTGCGATGACCGACCATGCGATCAGGGCGTACGAGAACGCGAACTTGGCGCGCTCGAGGCCGCGCGCGACCAGCGGGATCATGAAGGGCGTGAAATCGAGCGAGTGGCGCATGCCGAACTGCTCGAAACCATTCACGTAGTAGAGCAGCGACGGGATCGCGGTGAGCACGACCGCCGACCACAAAAACCACGTCTCGCGGCTGCGTGCCGGCGCGAGGAACGCGAGCGCGAGCGCCGGGCTCGTGAACGTCAGCGCGACGCCGTACCCGGTCGGTTTGAGCCACGGCGGATACGGCGTGAAATCCGGCGGCAGCATGAAGAAGCTGTACAGATTGACGGCCAGAAAGTTCAAGCCGAACGGGCTGCCGGTCTTCGATCCGACCGGATCCTCGTGGAACCACGTCGTGTAGCCGATGTCGTTGAACGTGTGCCAGCGGCCGTAATTGTAGAGCGCGAAGAGGATGAAGAACGGCAGCGCGCCGAGCGCCGCCTGGGAGAGAGCGCGCAGGCGCTCGCCTTTCGGCGTTTCGAGCGCGAGCCAGACGACGAACGGGATGCCGGCGAGCGCCATCGGAAAGCGCGACAGCGCGAGACACGAGAACAGCACGCCGAGCAGCCACGGCCTGCGCCGGCCATACCACTCGGCTAGTGCGATCAACGCGAACATCGCGCCGGCGATGTGCGCGTACATCCACAGCGAGCCGAACGCTGCGCACCACCAATAGACCGTGCCGAAGCCGACGAACACGGTCGTCCAGATCTGCACCTCGCGCGAGACGCGCATGCGCTCCAGCATCACCCAGCACGCGCAAACCCCGATGGCTGCTGCGATAGCGCAGACGACCGCCTGGTTCGCATCAAGCCCGAAGATCAGCACGGACGGGATGCACAGAATGGCCGGGATCGGTCCTTCGATGACGTAGTGCTGGCCGTTCCATGCCAGCGCTTCGATCGCCGGGCCGGGCCAGTCGATCCATAACCTGCCGTGCGTGAAGGCGTACGCGAGGCGGACGAAGTTGTCGTAGTACGCGTGTCCGCCGCCCGTGGAGAGCCAGAACAGCGCGAGCGCGACGACGAACACGATCGCCGCCGACCATCGCGACACGAAGGCCCTCATCCGGCCGACGCTCCCACCGGGTGCAGCACCTCTTGCGGAATCGCAGCGGGGAACGAATAGTCGCTGAACTTGATGATGTGTTTGAACTGATCCGAGCCCATCGTGCACTGCGCGGACACGCTTGACGGAAGCACGTACGGCCCGAACAGCGCGAATTCGATCTGTCCGGAGCCGTCGCAGTCGCGCGTCGTCACCGTGAACTGCTCGCGCAGCGGCACGCCGGTCCCGGGTTCGATGGCCAGCTCGGTGATCGCGAATTGGGCCGGCGCGAGCCGTTTGGCCCGATACACGTAGGCTTTGTGGCCGTTCACCAGGGCGCTGCCCGCGAACTCCACGTCGTAGCCGCTTCCCGGCACGTCGAACTGGTCGGCGAAATACGGCCAGCTGGCGCGCACGAAGGTCTGCGTCTGCGGGGGCCGCACCGGGGTATCGTTGATGGCGATCGTGTCGTTGCGCTGGTTGCCGTCTTTGTCGCGGTACACGCGGTGCACGCCGCTGACGATGCGCGTGGGACCGGTCCGCACCTCGCTGTACGTGAACACCATATTGGCGGGTTTTTGCAGCGCGCTCATGAGCGCGTGATATTGCGCGAGCGCCTTGGCGGCCGCGCCCGACGGCGACGGCGCGGCGACTGCTGCCGCGGCCGGCGCGAGCGCCCAATGCACGATGACGATCGCGAGCGCGAGACGCAGCGGCACGCGCGTGCGTGCGTCAGCCACGAACAGCTTTCTCGATCGCGCCGGGGACCGCGGCTAGCGCGGCGCCGATGCCTTGCGCATTCTTGCCCGCTCCTTGCGCCATCGCTGGACTGCCGCCGCCCTTGCCGTCGACCAACGGCAGGATCGCTGCGAGCACGTCTTTGGCGGATAGCCCTTTCTTGGTCAACGCATCGCCGGCCGCGACGACGACCGAGACTTTGCCGTTCTCGCGCGCCGCGACCACGACCAGACCATCCGGGAGCTGGGCGCGGATCGACTCCGCGAGGTCCTTGGCGCCGACGCCCGACTCTTCGTCTGCCGATACCGTCACGTAGCGCACGCCGGCGATCTCTTTCGCGTCAGCGACGTATTGCGCGGCGCGCTGCGAGGCGAGCTGGCTTTGCAAGGCTGCGACCTTGCGCTCGAGGTCGCGTTGGCGCTGCGACAGCCGCGAGACCGCTTCGGGCACCCGATCGCTCGGCGTCGAAAGCGCCGCGCCGACCTCATCCACGGTCTCGCGGACGGATTCGACATAGCGGTCCGCCGATTCGGACACGACGCCCTCGACGCGTCTGATGCCGGCCCCGATCGCCGACTCGCTGAGCAGCACGAAATGGCCGATCTCGCCGGTCGACGACACGTGGGTGCCGCCGCACAGCTCGATGCTCGGACCGAACGTCACGACGCGCACGACGTCGCCGTAGTCCTCGCCCTTCATGTAGGTCACGCCGCGGGAGAGCGCCGCTTCGAACGGTATCATCTCCTCGCCGATGCGATAGTCGGCGCGTATCAGCTCGTTGACCCTGCCGGAGATCTCGGAGCGCTGCTGGCGCGTCAGGGCGCCGACCGGCGAGTCGAAGTCGAAACGCGTGCGCTGCGGGAAGACCGCGCTGCCGCGTTGAGCGACCGCGTCGCCGAGCGCGTCCTTGAGCGCGCGTTGGAGCAGATGCGTGACCGTATGGTGGCGCCGTATCTCGCGCCGCCAGTGCGGATCGACCAGCGCGTCCACGCGATCGCCGGCCGCGAGAGCACCGGCGTTCACCACGCCCTTATGCAGGATGCGCCGGTGTGTCTTGTCCTCCCACTGCGTATCGCGCACGTCGAACGACGCGCCGCCGGCAGCGATCGCGCCGCGGTCGCCGGCCTGTCCGCCGCGCTCGGCGTAGAACGGCGTCTCATCGAGCACGATGACTCCCTCGGCGCCGGTTTCAAGCCGCTGCACGGGCGCGCCGCTCGAGTCGAACAGCGCGATGATGGTCGCCGCGTTCTCCAGACGGTCGTAGCCGACGAACTTCGATTGCGGCGCGTCGCTCGGTCCTGAGGACGCGACGCGCACCTCGCCGCGTTTAGCCAACGCGTCGGCGCGCGCGCGTTCCCGCTGCGCGGCCATGGCCGCGTGATAGCCCGCCATGTCGATCGCGATGCCCGCCTCGGCCGCGATCTCGCGCGTGAGATCGACCGGAAATCCGAACGTGTCATACAGCTCGAACGCGTCGTCGCCCGGCAATTCGCGCGCTCCTGTGGCGCGCAGCGCGTCGAGCCGTTCGGTCAGACGAGCCGAGCCGCGCGCGAGCGTCGCGCCGAACTGTTTCTCTTCCGCTTCAAGCGCGCGGCGAACTCGCTCGTCCGCGCCGGCGAGCTCGGGGTAGCCGTCGATCAACGTCGAGATCACGACCGGCGTCAGCTGAGAGAAGAAGCCGTCCGGAAAGCCGAGCAGTTTTCCGCCGCGGATCGCGCGGCGCGCGAGAAAGCGCAGCACGTAGCCGCGATCGGTGTTGCTTGGCACGACGCCGTCGGCTACCAAGAAGATGCACGCGCGCGCGTGGTCGGCGATGATGCGCTTGTGCACGCCGCGGTCCTCTTCGGACAGCCGCGATTTTCCGACCGGCGGCAGCGCCGCGATGATCGTCTGGTACAGATCCGTGTCGAAGATCGACGTCTTGCCGGCCAGGATCATGCACAGGCGCTCGAAGCCCATCCCGGTGTCGATGCACTGTTTGGGGAGCGGGTGCAGCCGCCCGTCAGAATCCCGGTCGTACTGCTGGAACACCAGGTTCCAGAACTCGATGTAACGATCGCAATCCGGACAACCGACGCCGCACGTCGGTTTAGCGCAGCCTACCTCAGGTCCGAGGTCGTAGAAGATCTCCGAACACGGGCCGCAGGGGCCGGTCGGACCCATATCCCAGAAATTGTCCTCGCGCATGCGCGTGATGCGCTCGCGCGGCAGGCCGATGTCGCGATGCCAGATATCGGCCGCTTCGTCGTCGTCGAGGTACACGGTCGCGTAGAGGCGGTCGGCCGGCAGCGCAAGCGTTTTCGTCAGGTATTCCCACGCAAATGCGATCGCTTCGCGCTTGTAGTAATCGCCGAACGAGAAGTTGCCGAGCATCTCCAGGAACGTGCCGTGCCTGCCGCTGCGCCCGACGTTGTCGATGTCGTTCTTGCCGCCCGCCACGCGCAGGCAGCGCTGGACGGTGACGACGCGCGGTGCCGGCGGCGGAGCTTCGCCCAAGAACTGCGGCACGAACGGCTCCATGCCGGCGATGGTGAACAGCGTCGTCGACAGCGCGTCGGGCACAAGGCTCGCGCCCGGCACATGACGATGGTCACGAGCGACGAAAAAGTCGACGAACGACTGACGGATCTGGGCGGATGTCATCCCGTAGGACTAGTTTGCGTGATCGGGGCGCGACTCTTCTTGGGCGAGGCCCTTCATCTTGGCGAGCGCGCGCTGTTGCAGGCGCGAGACGTGCATCTGCGAGACCTGCAGGCGCCGGGCGATGTCCGACTGCGAGGCGTTTTCGTAGAACCGCAGGTAGAGGATGACGCGCTCGCGGCGGTCGAGGCGCGCGAACGCCCGTTCCAGCAGATCGCGATCTTCGGCCAACTGCATCGCGGGGTCGGCGGCGCCCAGATAATCGCGCAGAGTCGCGCTCTTGCCTTCGCCCTCACCGGCGAGGTCGACGTCGAGCGAAAGCGGCGCATACGCCTGCCCGAGCTCGTGCGCTTCGATGACTTCTTCTTCGCCGGCCCCGAGCGCAGCGGCGAGTTCGGCGATCGTGGGCGGCCGGCCGAGCTCCACCGACATCGTGTCGACGGCGCGATTGACCGCGGCGTTGAGCTCCTGCAAGCGGCGCGGCACGCGTATGGCCCAGCCCTTGTCGCGGAAGTGGCGCTTGATCTCGCCGATGACGGTCGGCGTCGCGTACGTGGTGAACTCCAGACCGCGCTCCGGCTCGAAGCGGTCGATGGCTTTGATGAGCCCGAGCATGCCGACCTGGATCAGGTCGTCGAGCGGTTCGCCGCGATTGGCGAAACGCGACGCGAGGTAGCGCACCAGATTGAGATGCTCGATGACGAGCTGCTCCCGCACCTGCGGATCGCGCGACGCCGCGAACGACGCGAAAAGCGACCGCACGCGCTGCTTGTCGAAGCGCACGGTTTGACGGTCGGCGTTGGGAGCTCTAGGCTCCGCGCTCACGCGAGCCGGACGCAGGACGGACGTGCTTGGTCATCGTCAGGCGGGTGCCGCGCCCCGGATCGACCTCATAGGTCACGTCGTCCATCAAGGTTCTGATGAGGAACACGCCGAGTCCACCCTCTTGCGGCTCGCCGAGACGGCGCGGTGCGACGGTGGCGCCCTTGAAGCCCTTGCCTCGATCGCGGACCATCACGACGAGCTTCTCCGGATGGATCGTGCAGATGATGCGCACTTCGCCGCTGTCGTCGGCGTGCTGGATGCAGTTGGTGTATGCCTCTGCCACCGAGAGCTTGAGGTCTTCGATGTCTTCGATGGAAAACTCGAGCCGGCTGGCGATGCCGGCGACGGCGAGCCGGGCGACGCCGACCCACTCGGCCTTGCTCGGCAGCCGCAGCTCGATGGTGTTGTTCGCGAGGGCCTCGTCTGCGGGCGAGATCATAGCGCCGCGCTTGCGCTCGCTTCCGAATCGTAGATCCCGAAGATCTTCACCAGGCCGGTGATATCGAAGATCTTCTTGATCTGCGGATTGGTGCAGATGAGGTTGACCGTTCCGCTGTGCTCGCGCACGCGTTTGAGGCCGCCGATCAGCACGCCCAAGCCGGTCGAATCGATATAGCGCACGTTCTCGAGGTTGATGATGAGATCGTAGTGGCCTTGATCGATCAGCTCGCTGATCGTCTCTTTGACGCGCGGCGACGTATAGACGTCGATCTCGCCGTTGAGGTCGACGACCCGCACGCCGTTCTTGCCGGGGATCTCTTTGACGTCCACGTTGATGTCCACGCTGGACCTACCCGTTCGAAAGCTCGTCGATCTTGGATTGCGCGGCGTGCTTGGCCGCGTTGACCGCGCTGTCGGCGCGTTTGGCGGTCGATTCATACGCGACGCGCGTGCGCTTGGCCAGATCGTCCGCTTGCTTGCGCAGGTCGTCGGCCAGTTGATTGGCGAGATCGCGCAGGTCCGAGGCGAGGTCCATCGCTTTGCCGCGCGCCTCTTGCGCCTTGCCGGTGATCAATTCGCGCGTCTCTTCGCCCGTTTGCGGCGCGAGCACCAGCGCGAGCACCGCACCGGCGAACGCGCCGATCACGAGGCCCGAGAGAAAACCTACTCCTGAATTGCTGCGATCGTTGTCCATGTCGTCTCCTTCAATTCGATCCGTTGTCTTTGCCGCGCGACTTGGTGAGGAAGGCGCGCGCCCCGGCGCTGACGCCGGCGATCAGGCTCGCGATCTTCGCGACCGTCGGCGCGATGCTCGAGCTGGCCGCGTCCGTCGCCTTGTCCACCGCGCCGGCGGCGCGCTCTGCGACCGCGGTGACCCGGTCGACGCGGGCGACCATGCTGTCGACGCTGTTGGCGATGTTGCCGACCGAGTCCATCGTCTTCAAAATGGGCACGTCGAGCTGGTCGAGCTTGCCGTCCGCTTTGGCCAGCGTGGCCTGCGACTGCGTCAGCAGCATCCCCAGGCGGATGAAGACGTACAGCAGACCGCCGCCGATGGCGAGGCTCGCGATCCCGATGGCCAACCACATGAAATCTTGCGTGCTCATATGAGGACCTCAGTCATTCTCGGGCGCGTGAGGGACCTCCCCCAGGTACGAGTGCAGCCGACAGCGAGCGTAACCTCTCTATCATACCCGGGAGATGCGAAAGCAAACTCGCGATATCGGCTTTGGTCGTGCCCCGGCCGAGCGAGAAGCGGACCGTTCCCCGGGCTTGCGCAGCGTCCAATCCCGCGGCGGTAAGCACGTGCGACGGCTCGAGCGACCCCGACGTGCACGCGCTGCCCGTCGAGACCTCGAAGCCGACCACGTCCAGGGCGAGCACCATCGTCTGGCCGTCGATGCCGTCGAAGCGAAGGCTCGCGTTATTGGGCAGCCGCTCGCTGCGCGAGCCGTTGAGCGCCGATCCAGGGATGCGCGCGAGCACGCTCTCGATCAGCTCGTCGCGCAGGGCGCTGGTCGCCGCTGCGTGGCGCGCGACGCTGCGCACCGCCAGATCGAGCGCGGTCGCCAAGCCGACGACGCCGGCGACGTTCTCGGTGCCGGCGCGCCGGCCGCCTTCTTGTCCGCCGCCGTGGATCAGCGGCGCGGGGTGAACGCCGGAGCGCACGTACAGCGCGCCGACGCCCTTTGGTCCCTCGAACTTGTGCGCGGACAGCGACAGCGCGTCGACGCCGAGCGCCTTCACGTCGACGCCGATGTGCCCGACCGTCTGCACGGCGTCGGTATGGAACAGCGCGCGGCGCGCGTGCGCGATCGCGGCGAGCCGCTCGATGCGCTCGATCGTGCCGATCTCGTTGTTGGCGTGCATCACGCTCACCAACGTCGCGCCCGCGTTCGCCTCCAACGCCCCTGCGAGCGCATCCTCGGAGACGAACCCGTCGCGGTCGACCGGCAGTGTCGTCACGGTGTGGCCGCGCGCGCGTACGACGTCGGCCGCATGCAGCACGGCATGATGCTCGATGGCGCTGATGATCAGATGTCCGCGGCCGGCGCCGGCCGCCACGAGGCCGAACAGCGCAAGATTGTCGGCCTCCGAGCCGCTGCCGGTGAAGACGATCTCGGCCGGTCGCGCGCCGATCGCAGCGGCCGTGCGCTCGCGCGCCTCGTCGAGCGCGCGCCGCACCCGCTGGCCCGATGAATGCGGGCTTGACGGGTTGGCGTACTCCGCGCGCAGATACGGCAGCATCGCGTCGAGCGCCTCGGCGCGCAGCGCCGTGGTGGCGGCATTGTCGAGATAGACGGCCATGCGCGTCGTTTCGCGGCGGGGTCGGGCGAACCCCGGCGCCGAAGCCCTGTGCCCGTGACTTCTGACGACATGTCCGCGGCGGCCGGGCGTTGCCTGGTCGTCCTCCCGACCTACCAAGAGGCCGACAACATCCGCGCCACCGTGCAAGCGGTGCTCGCTGCGTCGCCGCGCTTGGATGTGTTGGTGGTAGACGACGCGTCCCCTGACGGGACCGCCGCGCTGGTCACGGCGATGCGATCGCGCGATCCGCGCATCGCGCTGGTCAGCAGGGCAGGCAAACTCGGTCTGGGCACCGCGTATATCGCCGGCTTTCAATACGGCCTCGACGCCGGCTATGCGGCGATCGCGACGATGGACGCCGACGGCTCGCACGATCCGGCGGCGCTGCCCGTCATGCTCGGGTACATCGACGCGGGCGATGCCGATCTCGTCATCGGCTCCCGCTACGTGCGCGGCGGCTCGGTCGAGAACTTCTCGATGGCGCGCAAGATGAACAGCGCGGTCGCCAATGCGATGGCGCGCATGCTGCTCGGACTACGCGTGCGCGACTGCACGTCGGGCTTTCGACTGTACTCGAGCGGGTTGCTGCGCCACATGCGCCTCGCCAAACTCAAATCCACCGGCTACTCGATGGTGCCCGAGCTGCTTTTCGAATCGGCGTCGTCCGATGCGCGCATCGTCGAGGTGCCCATCTCGTTCCGCAATCGTGAGCGCGGCGTGTCGAAGGTGACGGTGGGCGAGATCCTGAGCTGGATGCGCACCGTGGCCGCGCTGCGGCGTTAAGCGCATGACTGACGAACCGCGGCTGTTCGAGATCGCGCCGCCATCTTCGGAGAGCGGCGACGAACCGTTGCCGGCCGGTGCGCCGCTCGCCGCGCGCATGCGGCCGCGCGCGTTGGACGAGTTCGTCGGCCAGCAGCGCATCATCGGCCCGGGCACCGCGCTGCGCACCGCCGCCGAGCAACGCAAGATCCCCTCGCTCGTGCTGTGGGGCCCGCCGGGCAGCGGCAAGACGACGCTCGCGCGGCTGCTGGCAAAGGCGGTCGGCGCGCGCTTCGTCGGCCTCTCCGCCGTCACCGCGGGCGTCGCGGACCTGCGCCGCATCGTCGCCGACGCCAGGCGCGTGCGCGCGCGCGGCGGCACGATCGTCTTCATCGACGAGATCCACCGCTTCAACAAGGCGCAGCAGGACGCGATCCTGCCGTTCGTCGAGCGAGGCGACATCACGTTCATCGGCGCGACGACCGAAAATCCATCGTTCGAAGTGAACAGCGCGCTACTGTCGCGCAGCCGCGTCTTCGTCCTCGCACCGCTCGGGCCGGATGAGATCGGCACGATCGTCGATCGAGCGATCGCCGACCGCGACCGCGGACTGCCTTGCGCCGTGCGCCTCGCGCCGGAAGCGCGCGCCAAGCTTATCGCGCTCGCCGACGGCGACGCGCGCTCGGCGCTCAACGCCTTGGAGCTGGCCTCGGAGATCGCGGCCAGTCGCGGCACGCCCGCGCCGGTGATCGAGCCGCGCGACGTCGAGGAGGCGATGCAGCGGCGCGCGCTGCGTTACGATCGCGCCGGCGACGAGCACTACGATCTTATCTCGGCGTTCATCAAGTCCGTGCGCGGCAGCGACCCGGATGCCGCGGTGTATTGGCTAGCCCGCATGCTCGAGGCAGGCGAGGATCCGATGTTCATCGCCCGCCGGCTGGTCATTCTGGCAGGCGAAGATGTGGGGCTTGGCGATCCCCAGGCGCTGCCGATCGCGACCGCCGCGCACTATGCCGCGCACGCCATCGGGATGCCCGAAGCGATGTTCCCGCTCGTGGAGGCGACGCTCTATCTGGCGCGGGCGAAGAAGAGCAACTCGGGCTTGCGGGCATATGCGGCTGCGCGACAGGCGATCGAGGAGACGGGCACGCTGCCGGTGCCGCTGCACCTGCGCAACGCTGCCACCGGATTGATGAAGCAGCTCGGATACGGCAAGGACTATCAGTACGCGCACGACTTCCCCGATGCCAAGATCGAGCAGCAGCATCTGCCCGACGAGCTCAAAGACCGGACGTTCTTCGAACCCTAAACGGTATGGAGCGGGTCGAGTTTACTCGACCGTGCTAATGCGGCGTTGCGGTCGGCGGGGAAGTCGCGGTGGGCGACGGCGTGGGCGCGGGCGTGGGTGATGGCGAGGCGTACTGCGCCGGCATGGACTCGTTCTGGAACGGCGAGGGCGCTTGCGGGGAGAGATTGCCGCTGGGAGTCGGGAACGGCGTCGGCGTCGACGACGCGTTGGAGAGCGGGAAAATCGCCATGATCCCGCCCAGCATCTTGAAGTAATCGCTCTGCGTGTTGTAGGTCAATTCTGGCGTGTCGAACGTCCGGCCGTGCGGCTGCTCCGCATGCACGCCGCCGGTGACGTGCAGCAAGTGGGTCGAGTCGTTGAGGCTGATGACCTGACCGGTCATCCACTTCGTGCCCTGCGTGACCTTCGGATTGCCGGTGGCCGTGTAGGTCTTGGTGGCGCCGTCGATGCGCACGTGCGACGCGGTCAGCACCGTAGGATCTTTGTCTTGCGGCGTCTGCCGTCGCATGACGACGTTGCCGTCCAGATTGAAGAGGTTGTTCTTCGTGTTCCCGGTGGCGCGATCGGCCCGGAACGCGTCGGTCGTCGAGCGGCCCGTGACCTGAGACGGCGCCGAGATGGCCCCCGTGTCAGAATGGTAGATCACTTCGGCGGTATCCGCGCTGCGATCAGGCTGTTCCGTCGCGTGGACGCCGCCCGTCAGCTTCACGACGTGCACCACGTCGTCGAAGGTCAGCAGCGGCGCGCTCACCGTGCGCGTGGCCTGCGCGATCGTCGCGTTGCCCTCTGCGACGTAGCGCTTGTGCGCCTCGTCGATATGGATGTGGTCGGCTTTGAGCGCGGTCGGCGTCTGGTTGGCGCCGGTCGCGCGCTTGCCCGACGTGCGCACGACGGCATGGCCCGTCAGATCGTACACGCGCGTCTTCATGTTGCCGCGCACGCTATCCGCAGCGAAGTCGCCCTCGCGAGCCGACCCGCGGATCGCTCCGGGAACGGTGATCGCGCCCGTATCGACGTTGTACGTGAGCTGTTCGGTGTCGAACGTGCGATCGGGCGGCTGCTCGCCGTGCACGCCGCCGCTCAAGTGGAGATCGCCGGTCGCGTTGTCCAAGCTCAGCAGCGGCGCCGTCACCACCTGCGTGCCTTGTTCGATCTTGACGCTGCCGGTCGCTGTCACCGTCTTGGCCTGGCCGTCGTAGTGAAGGACGTCGGCGTAGAGCGCGACCGGTTCCTTCGACGGCCCGTTCGCTGCGGCGCCCGAATGGAGCACGACGTCGCCCGTCAGCGTGACCTGGCCCAGCTTGACGTTGCCGTCGGCGCGGTCGGCGCTGAAATCGCCGTTATCCGTGGTGCCGCTGACCGGCCCGGGCGCCGTGATGACACCGGAATCGTCGTGATACACCAATTGATCGGTCGCGAGCGAGCGGCCCGCTTCGGTGATGTGCACGTTGCCGCCAAGGGTGAACACATGGGCCGCGTCGTCGAGGCGCATCTGGTCGGCACTCATCGTCCTCGCGCCGACGATCGCGCTGACGTTCCCCGAGGCGATGTAGGTCTTGTTGCGCTCGTCGATGGTCGCGGTGTCGCTGTTGAGCGTGATCGGCGTGCCCGCGGACTTGCGATGGGCTTGGACATTGCCCACTAACGTGATCTCTTGGCGCTCGCGATTGCCGAACGCGCGGTCGGCGCGGAAATCGCCGTCCGGCCCCTTGCCGCTCACCCCGCCGGTGAGCACGATATCGCCCGTCTTCAGATTGTAGTTCGAATTGCGGAACTCGACCGAGAAACGCCCGATCTGCAGATCGGCGCGCGCGGCACGCGGCATCGCGCTCACGAGCAGCGCGAGCACGACGACGGCGGCGATGAGGTTGCGGGATCTCACGATGCGGCGGTCACCGACGCGATCGTCGCGTCGTCCACCGCGCCGCGGCGCACGATGCGCGCGGTCTCTCCGGTGCAATCAACGATCGTGCTTTCTTGCCGCAGTCTGGTCGGCCCTGTGATGAGCGCGAGCGTGGCGTCCGGCAATGCGCGCAGATCCGCACGCTCGCCCGTGTAGGCCTCGCCGCCTGAGACGTTCGCGGAGGTCGCGGCGAGCGGTCCAGTCGCGCGCAAGATCGCGGCGCACGCGGCGTCGTCCGGACAGCGAAGCGACAGCGTCGCGCCGCCGAGGGCGGCTGCGCTCGCCATGGCGGGCGCGCGCTCGACGATGATCGCCACCGGGCCGGGCCACAAGCGCTCGATGATCCGTCGTGCAGCGGGCTGGAGCGTGCGCGCGAACTGCGCCGCAGCTTCGGGCCACGCGAGATGCACCGCCAGCGGCTTGTCCGGCGGACGACGCTTGGCCCGGAATATCGCCTCCACGGCCGCGGTGTCGTCAGGCGCGCAGCCTATTCCATAGACGGTCTCGGTCGGGAAGATCAGCGTTCCACCGTGTGTGATGCAGGCGGCCGCCTCCGCCAGCGCGGCGGCGTCGGGCATACCCGCCGTTCGTATCACCCGCACCGAGGTATGCGCCTCGCGGCCGGAGGGCGAAACGAGCCGTTTGGAAAAGCTCTACTCATGATGTCCCGCCTTCGCAACCAGCTCTTCTATGCCGGACTCGCGGTCGTCTTCACGGCCGTCTATTCGGCGCTGGTGCCGATCGGGGTCGGTCGGGAACTGCGCCGCAACGCGGGCAACCGGGTCGAACGCGCGCGCCGCCGCGTCATGCGCGCGGGCGCGAGCTTCGTGCGCCGCCTGCGCTCCGCCGCCTAGACCTCGGCCGTCGCGCGCCGCGCGCGCGCCCTATTTGATGTTTTCGAAATAGATGCCCCACGTGCGTTGCCACGTGTTGAGCAAACCTGTCTTATCCATATCTGTGATCTGATCGGCGACCCACTTGGCGAGCGCATTCTCGCCTTTCTTGGTCGCGACGCCGTAGGGTTCGCTGCTATAGCGGCCCGGCAGGATGACCGCACCCGGATCCTGCTGCGCGTACGACTTGAGGATCGAGCTGTCGGTCGAAAACGCTTGGACCCTTCCGTTCTCGAGCGCGTTGAGCACTTGTCCGTAGGTGTCGAACGCGGCGAACGTCAGCAACGTGTCCGTGCCGGCCTTGGCCATGAGCGCGCTTGCCGTGGTGGTGTCCTTGGCGATGCCGATGGGCTTGCCGCTCAGATCGGACAGGCCCTTGATGCCGGAAAGCTTGGGCACCAACAGCGCGATGCCGTCCGTGTAGTAGGGCGGGCTGAAATTGTACACGATCTGACGTTCGGGCGTGATGGTGAACGTCGCGATCACCATGTCCACGTCGCCGCTGTCGAGCATCACGCCTCGGGTGCTCGGCGTGACCGCCGTGAAATTGATCTTGTTCGGATCGCCGAGCAAGCGCTTCGCGAGCTCGTGGGCGATGTCGATCTCATAGCCCTCGTAGTGCTCGGTCTTGGGGTTGAGATAGGCGAACCCGACCACGTCGGCCTTGACGCCGACGTTGAGCGTGCCGCGCGCTTTGATCGCGGACAAGGCGTCGGCGTGCGCCGGCCGCGCCAGCGCGAGACCGAGGGCGAACGCGGCGAACGCTAAGGTCGCGAGCAGACGAGTTCTCATGGTCGCCTTCCTATTCTCACATCCGTACGTGTTGGCCGGTGCCGATGACGACGCACGACATCGGATCGTCGGCCACGATGACCGGGATGCCGGTGACCTCGCTCAGCAGCGAGTCGAGTCCGCGCAGCAGCGCGCCGCCGCCGGTGAGCACGATGCCGCGATCGATGATGTCGGCCGCAAGCTCCGGCGGCGTCTTCTCGAGCACCGCTTTCACCGCGTCGATGATCGACCCTAATGGCTCGGCCATCGCTTCGCGCGCCTCTTCCGAGGTGATGGTCACGGTCTTGGGCAGCCCATTGATCAAGTCGCGGCCGCGGATATCCATCGTCATCTCTGGATCGAGCCGGTAGGCCGACCCGATGCCGAGCTTGATGTCCTCAGCGGTGCGCTCGCCGATCATCAGATTGTAGACGCGGCGGATGTGGCGCGCGATAGCCTCATCGAGCTTGTTGCCGGCGACGCGGATCGACTGGCTGACGACGATGCCGCCCAGCGAGATCACCGCGACGTCGGTGGTGCCGCCGCCGATGTCGACCACCATGTTGCCGCTCGGCCCATCGATCGGCAGACCGGCGCCGACGGCCGCGGCCATCGGCTCTTCGATGATGTCGACGCTCTTCGCGCCGGCGAGCTTGGCCGCGTCGCGCACCGCGCGTTCCTCGACCGACGTGATCTCGGCCGGCACGCAGATGGTGACCGCCGGCTTTGGCCGCAGGAACGAGAAGAAGCCGTTGCTGCGCGTCACCTTCTTGATGAAGTAGTTGAGCATCGCCTCGGTGACTTCGAAGTCGGCGATGACTCCGTCGCGCATCGGGCGGATGGCCTGGATGTTGCTCGGCGTCTTGCCGAGCATCAGACGCGCCTCTTCGCCGACCGCCAGCGTCTTGCCGCTGCGCACGTCGCGCGCGACCACCGACGGCTCGCGCAACACGATGCCCTTGCCGCGGACGTACACCAAGACGTTGGCGGTGCCCAGATCGATTCCGATTTCCAAGATTCTTCCTTATATATCTGTAGCGGTCGAATTCATTCGACCGTCACGGTGCGAACGGCGTCACGACCCGCGGCAGCGTCTCTGTCACGGTGATGTCAGGTCTCGGCAGCACCGGCGCGAGTCCGCTGACCCGCATCGCCGACGCGCCGAGCGCGGTGAGCTTCTCCTCGATGAACTCGTAGCCGCGGTCGATGAACTCCAGGCCGCCGATCTGCGACGTCCCCTCGGCGGCGAGCGCTGCCAACACGAGCGCGCCTCCCGCTCTGATATCCGGCGCCTCGACGACGGCATCCTTGAGCTTGTCGACGCCGTTGACCACCGCGTTGCGACCGGAGACCTTGATATCGGCCCCCATGCGCGCCAGCTCGCTGACGTAGACGAAGCGGGCGTCGAATATAGTTTCTTCGACGAGCGACGTTCCCTTTGCCAAACTCAGATATGAGACGAACGGCGCTTGCAGATCGGTCGGAAAACCCGGATAGGCCGATGTGACGACGTCGACCGGACTCCAAGCAGGAATCCCCTGCACGCGCAGGCTCACGCCCTGCGCATCGACGGTCGCGCCGGTGGCGCGCAGCTTGACCGACAGCGCGTCTAACATCGCCGGGTCGAGCCCCTGCAGCGTGACGTCGCCTCCGGTGATGGCACCCGCGATGAGATACGTGCCCGCGACCACGCGGTCGGGAATGACGGTGTGCTCGCAGCCGTGCAGCTTGCGCACGCCGTCGATCGTGATGGTCGGCGTGCCTTGCCCGTGGACGCGCGCGCCCAACGCGTTGAGGAAGTCGGCCAGGTCGACGACCTCGGGTTCTTGCGCCGCGTTCTCGATGACGGTGGTGCCACGCGCCTTGGTCGCGGCGAGCATGATGTTCTTGGTCGCTCCGACCGAGCGCTTGGCAAGCGTGATCGCGGCGCCGCTCAGGCCTTCCGCGTTCGCGATGATCGTGCCGTGTTCGAGATTGATGTCAACGCCGAGCGCTTCGAAGCCGCGAAGATGCAGATCGACGGCGCGCGGGCCGATGACGCAGCCGCCCGGCTGCGGCACTTCGGCACGGCCGAAGCGCGCGATGAGCGCGCCGGTGACGTCGAACGATGCGTTGAGTCGGCTGACGAGCGCGTAGGGTGCGCGATACGAATTGACCGACGACGTGTCGATGACCAGCGTGCCGCCGGCTTGTTCGCGTACGCGTGCGCCCAGGCTCTCGAGGATGGCAGCCATGACGTCGACGTCGGTGATGCGCGGCACGCGGTGCAAGACCACCTCGCCCTCGGCGAGGATCGCCGCGGCCATGATGGGCAGGGCTGCGTTCTTGGCGCCGGGCGCGTGCAAGACGCCTTCGAGCCGGCGACCGCCGTCGATGACGAGCCTCGTGGAGAGCCCGTCCAGCGAATCAAGCATGACGGCATCCGGCTGCTGGCTTACTCTCCGGTTCGGCCTGCGACCTCAAGCTTGGCGTGCGCCCATGCCAAAGCGGCGCGTTCCTCGGAATCATCGGGGCCTTTCTTCTGCGCAAGCGCCTCCTCGGCCCGCTTTAGCTCGGCGCGAGCGGCCTCGACGTCGACCTCATCTTTGGCGAGCGCCATGTCCGTCAGCACGATGACCCGGTCCGGCAAGACCTCCATGAATCCGCCGTTGACGGCGAATTCGACGTCGCCGGCTTTCACAAGGCCGATGCGCAGCGTGGTCAGCAGCGGCGCGTGATTCGGCAGCGCGCCCAGATCGCCGGCCGCGCCCGGCGCGATCACCAGCTCGACTTCGCCTTCGAATTTCTTCGATTTCGGCGTGACGATGAGCAGGTGCGTCGTCGCCACTGATCGCTACGCCTTCGCCGCGAGCGCGTCGGCGTTCGCCTTGGCTTCCTCGATGTTGCCGCACATGTAGAAGGCCTGCTCGGGCAGGTCGTCGAGCTTGCCGTCGACGAGCTCCTTGAAGCCCGCGATCGTCTCCTTGAGCGGCACGTACTTGCCCGGGCGCCCCGTGAACGCTTCAGCGACGAAGAACGGCTGGCTCAAGAAGCGCTGGATGCGCCGCGCGCGGCCGACGATGACCTTGTCCTCCTCGGAAAGCTCTTCGACGCCGAGGATGGCGATGATGTCCTGAAGATCTTTGTAGCGCTGCAGCGTCTCTTGCACGCGGCGCGCGACCTGATAGTGCTCCTCGCCGACGTAGCGCGGTTCGAGCAGCCGCGAGGTCGAGCCGAGCGGATCGACCGCCGGATAGATGCCTTTGTCCGAGATCGAGCGCGACAACACGGTCGTCGCGTCGAGATGCGAGAACGTCGTCGCGACGGCCGGGTCGGTGAGGTCGTCAGCCGGCACGTAGACCGCTTGCACCGACGTGATCGAACCCTTGCGCGTGGACGTGATGCGCTCTTCGAGCGCGCCCATCTCCGACGCGAGCGTCGGCTGATAGCCGACGGCGGACGGCATGCGGCCGAGCAGCGCCGACACCTCAGAACCGGCCTGCATGAAGCGGAAGATATTGTCGATGAACAGCAGCACGTCTTTGCCGGCCTCGTCGCGGAAGTACTCGGCCATCGTGACTCCGGTGAGGCCGACGCGAAGGCGCACGCCCGGGGGCTCGTCCATCTGCCCGAAGACGAGCGCGGTCTTGTCGATGACGCCCGAGTTCTTCATCTCCATCCACAGATCGTTGCCTTCGCGCGTGCGCTCGCCGATGCCGGTGAAGACCGAGAAGCCGCCATGCTCGGCGGCGATGTTGCGGATCAGCTCCTGGATGAGCACCGTCTTGCCGACGCCGGCGCCGCCGAACAATCCGACTTTGCCGCCGCGCACGTATGGCGCCAGCAGATCGATGACCTTGATGCCGGTCTCGAACATCACCGTGGTCGGATCTTGCTCGTCGACCTTGGGCGCGGGGCGATGGATGGGATAGAAGGCTTTGGCGTCGACCGGCTTGTCCGAGTCGATTGGCTTGCCCAGCACGTTGAGGATGCGGCCCAGCGTGGCTTCGCCGACGGGCACCGTGATCGGCGCACCGGTGTCGCGCACTTCTTGGCCGCGCACCATGCCGTCGGTGCCGCCCATGGCGAGCGTGCGCACCTGATTGTTGCCCAGTTCGCTTTGCACTTCGAGGGTCAGCTCGTGCTCTTTGCCATCGGCGCCCTTCAGCGTCGTGAGCAGTGCGGTGTTGATGTCCGGCAGCGTGTCGAGCGTGAACTCCACGTCGACGACGTTGCCCAGCACTTGGGTGACTTTCCCCGTACCTGGCATATCCTATCCCTTCAGCGCTTCCGCGCCGCCGACGATCTCCAATATCTCTTTGGTGATCGACGCTTGGCGCGTTTTGTTCATCTGCAATGTGATCTCGTCGATGAGTTTGCCGGCGTTGTCGGTCGCGTTGGTCATCGCGATGAGCCGCGCGGCGTATTCCGACGCCTGCGTTTCGAGCAGTGCCTGGAAGATGATGAATTCGAGATACTTCGGCAACAGCGCGGCCAAGACCGAACGCACGTCGGGCTCGAACTCGAACGAGTTCTTCGACGGGTCGCGTTGCCCGCCGGATGCCGCGATCGGCAGCAGCTGCATGGACGTCGGGCGCTGCACCATCGTCGAGACGAAACGGCTTGAGACCAGCGTTACCGAATCCACCGCGCCGGAGATGAAGGCGTCCGAAACTTTGGCGGCGATTTCTTTGGCGCGCGCGGCAAAAGGCATGCCGCCGAGCGTCCACTCCGCGGCGACCGGATAGGGTGAGCGTCGCAGCTGAACGCGTCCCTTGGTGCCCACAAGATACAATGCCACAGGAGCGTCGCCGCGCGCGTCCGCCGTCGCCGCGCGCACCAGATTCGAATTGAACGCCCCGCACAGACCCTTGTCGGCGGTCATGAGCAGGACGGCTCGCTTCTTGACGTCGCGTGCCTCGAGCAGCGGATGGTTGAGGCCGCTGCCGCCGGCCGATGCGAGCTGCGCCAGCATCTCGCCGATCGCCGCCGCGTACGGACGCGCCGCGCGCATGTCGAGCTCGGCGCGCCGGATCTTGGCGCCCGCGATCATCTTCATGGCACGCGTGATCTGCTCGGTGTTCTTGAGCGATTTAACGCGGTCTCTGAGCTGGCGTAACGTCGGCATCAGCGCGCCGGTCGACTAAAGTCGACCGCTCCATTTCCGCACATAGGCTATGATGCCGCCTTGAAGCGCTGCTTGAACTCGACGATCGCAGCGTCGAGTTTCGTGCGCAGATCGTCCGTCAGCTCTTTGCGGTCGGCGATGAATTTCGGGATGTCCGGATGCGCCGTCTGCAAGAACTCGTAGAACTGCTTTTGGAACTCGCGCACGCGCTCGGTCGGGATGTCCGCCAGGTAGTCTTTGACCGCGACGTAGATCTGGATGACCTGTTTGTCGAGATCGAGCGGCTCGAACTGCGGCTGTTTGAGCGTCTCCGTGACCTTCTCGCCGCGCGAGAGCTGGGCTTGCGTCGCCTTGTCGAGGTCGGACGCGAGCTTCGAGAACGCCGCGAGGTCGCGGTATTGCGACAGCTCCAGGCGTAGCTGGCCGGCCACCGCTTTCATCGCCTTGGTCTGCGCGTTGCCGCCGACGCGCGATACGGACAGGCCGACGTCGACCGCCGGGCGGATGCCCTGGTAGAAGAGGTTGGTGTCGAGATAGATCTGACCGTCGGTGATCGAGATCAGATTGGTCGGGATGTACGCCGACACGTCGCCTTGCTGCGTCTCGATGACGGGGAGCGCGGTCATGGAACCGCCGCCCAGCTCGTCGGAGAGCTTGGCCGCGCGCTCGAGCAGGCGCGAGTGCAGGTAGAAGATATCGCCCGGATACGCCTCGCGGCCCGGCGGGCGGCGCAGCACCAGCGAGATCTCGCGATAGGCCTGCGCATGCTTGGAGAGATCGTCGTAGATGATGAGCACGTGCTTGCCGGCGTACATGAGCTCTTGGCCCATGGCGCAGCCGGCGTACGGCGCGATGTAGCGCAGGCTGGCGGGATCCGCGGCATTGGCCGCGACGATCGTCGTGTAATCCATGGCGCCCGCGTCGGTGAGGATCTTGTAGACCTGCGCGACCGTCGACGTCTTCTGGCCGATGGCGACATAGATGCAGATGACGTCTTTGCCCTTTTGGTTGATGATCGTATCGAGCGCGATTGCGGTCTTGCCCGTCTGGCGGTCGCCGATGATGAGCTCGCGCTGCCCCTTGCCGATCGGGATGAGGCCGTCTATGGACTTGATGCCCGTCTGCAGCGGCTCGTGCACGCCTTGGCGCTGCACGACGTTGGGCGCTTGCGTCTCGATCGGGCGGGTGCGCGTCGTGTTGACGGGTCCCTTGTCGTCGAGCGGCTGGCCGAGCGGATTGACCACGCGGCCGATGACGCCTTCGCCCACCGGCACCGATACGATGCGCTTGGTGCGGCGCACGGTATCGCCTTCTTTGATCTCGTTGTCCGAGCCCATGATCACGACGCCGACGTTGTCTTCTTCCAAGTTGAAGACGATCCCGAACAGCCCGTTGGGGAACTGCACCAGCTCGCCCGCCTGGGCGGCGCTCAGCCCATAGACGCGCGCGATCGAATCGCCCACCTCGATGACGGTTCCGACCTCGTCTTCGCGCACCGGTGTCTGCGCGCTCTTGATCTGCTGCTTGAGTATTCCGGCGATTTCGTCGGCGTTGATCATTTCAATCCCCTGTTTTTCCGTTGGTCGAGGTGGCGGGCCACGTATCCGTGGTCGCGAGCAGATGGCGGCGAAGCTCTTCGAGCTTGCCGGAAACGCTCGCGTCGACGTAGCGATCGCCGACTTGGACGATGAGGCCGCCAAGCAGCTCTGGCTGCACTTTCACTTGCGGCACGATCGTCCGCTTGTAGACATCGCTGAGCCGGCGCGTCAACGCTGCCAACTCGTCCGCCGGCAGCGGCGCCGGCATGTCGATCGTCGCGCGTTCGACCCCTGCGTGCCGGTCGAGCAGCTCGTGCATCTGCCTCGCGATGATGCGGATGAGGTTCTCACGGCGCTTGCGGGCGAGCAGGATCACGAAATTGCGCACGAGCTCGCTTGCGCCCGACAGCGTCTTCTCGAGGATCTGCTGTTTGGTGGATCGGTCGACGACCGGCGACTCGA
Source organism: Candidatus Eremiobacteraceae bacterium (assembly GCA_035314825.1). Lineage (NCBI taxonomy): Bacteria > Bacillati > Vulcanimicrobiota > Vulcanimicrobiia > Candidatus Eremiobacterales > Candidatus Eremiobacteraceae > Candidatus Eremiobacteraceae bacterium. The sequence continues at coordinate 45,636 of DATFYX010000001.1, read as the reverse complement.
AGAACTGCGCCAGCGCCGGATCCTCGCCCAGGGCGGCGACGAAGGCGTCGAGCTCCGCCACGGTCGCGTCGACGGCGCCGGCTTCGCTCGCCAGCGAGAACAGCGCGCTCGAGTAGCGCCGCGCGATGCTGTCCTTAAGCACGTCGCGCCTCGAGACCGCCGAGCACGCCCTGGACCAGCTCGTCTTGGCGGGCCGGCGTGAGTTCGCGGCGCGCGATCGCGCGTGCGCCTTGCGTCGCGCGCTCGACCGTTTCTTCGAGCAGCTCGCGGCGCACGCGGTAGCGCTCGCGCTCGAGCTCGCCGTTGGCGTGTGCGAGCACGCGTTGTGCGTGCTCGCGCGCTTGCGCGTTCTCTTCGTTGATGAGACGCTCGGCTTGCGCCGTGCCAACCTCGACCATGCGCACCACGTCGACTTTCGCCTGTTCGATGGCGCGGCGGGAGGATTCAACGGCCTTCTCGGACGCGGCGCGCTGCGCCACCGCGTCCTCAACCGCCTTGTTCTGAGCCTCTTGCTGCGCGACGAGCCAACCCTTGCCGGCGCGCTGATAGATGTACGCGATCGCGGCGATCAAGAGGGCGAAGTCGATGACCTTCGCGATGAAGATCGGATCGCGGATGCTCGAGAAGTCCATCTAGGCCACCTGCTCGATGTCGAGCGCGCGCTGCGCCATCGTGCGGGCGAGCTCGTCGACGAACGGTCCCTGCTTCTCGACCGCTTGCGCGCGTTCGTCGGCGACGGTCGCGTGCGCGAGCGCGACCGTGGCGGCGGCCTCATCGGCCGCCTTGCGCTCGATCGCGTGGGTCTCGTCGGACGCCCGGGTCCCAGCAGCGCGCATCGCTTCGTCGACCGTGCGGCGCCCGCCGTCGAGGATCGTGCCCGCCTGCGCCTGCAGATCCCGCGCTTGCGCCGCAAGCGCATCGGCCTGCGCGTACTGATCGGCGATGAACCGCTGCCGCGCTTCGATCGCCCGCCGCGTCGGCGCGATGAACAGATAGTTCAACAGCACCCAGAACACGACGAAGTTCAGGATCTGGACGAGGAGCGTGCCGTCGAACGAGAGCAGCATGCGTCTGCTAGTGCGCCGCCAGCAGTGGCTTGAGCTGCGAGAACACGCCGAAGCCGCCGCCGCCGATGACCAAGAAGAAGGCGAGCGCGATCGCGATGATCGGGAACGCCTCCAGGATGCCGAAGCCGAGGAAATAAAAGAAGAAGATATTTCCGCGGGCTTCGGGCTGGCGCGCGATGGATTCGACGGCCTTGCTCCCGATGATGCCGTCGCCGATCGCGGAACCGAACGCCGCGAAGCCGACCATCAGGGCGAACGCCATGATGACCGTGGCGACCAGAATAGTGTTTTCCATGTCTGCTCCTTAGTGTTGCTCGTCAGAGGTCGGAGTGATGAGGTAGGCGATGGTGAGTAGCGTGAAGACCAGGGCCTGCAGGAATCCAATGAAGATGTTGAACGCGTAGATGAGCACGGGCGCGCCGTTCGCCAAGACCGATATAGCGCCGAGGTGCGCGGCGATCACCGCGGCGATCACCACCAGCAGGATCTCGCCCGCGAAGATATTGCCGAACAGCCGCATCGCCAGGGTGACCGGGCGTGCTAACTCGTCGATGATCATGATCGGCAGCATCGGAATCCCAAGACCGAGCGGCCGGATGACCAGATGCCCGAAATATCCGAGCCCTTTGCGGTAGACGCCGACGCCCCAGACCAAGCCAATCGCGAAGAGCGCGAGCGCGGCCGTCGTGTTGAGGTCAGCGGTCGGCGACTTGCCCACGAATGGGATGACGCCGATCTCGTTCATCACGAAGATGAACAGGAAGAGCGAGATGATGAAAGGCACGAACGGCACGCCGTTCTTGCCGAGGATCGTCTCGACTTGATTGCTCAACGCTGAGACGATGAGTTCAAGTATCGTGTAGCGTTTCGAGAGCTGCGTGACCGGATGCAAGCGCGCCAAGAGGCCGAGCGTGACGAGGACGATCGCCATGGCGAGCCATGTTATAAGCACCGTGTCGGAGTGCACGGTGTTGAAAGGAGCCGGCAAGGGGATGTGCCATAGAGGATGATCCCCGATCGTCTCGTGCATCGCGTCCTTTACACTGGAGTCGTTCCGGTCGCGCCCGTCTGCGCGGGACCGTCAACGATTCTATTCTTGTACACCCAGATGGCCACTGCCAGCGGTGCGACAAATCCGGCAAGGTACGTGAAGTAGCCGAGCCATGGACCGCGCCCGACGATGAAGAACGGGGCCGCCCCGGCGAGCAGCACGCGCAACAGCGATTCGATCGTCAAGAACGGCAGGTAGCGTTTGCCGCCTCTCGTCAGCCGGTCGAAGCTGGTGGCGATGTGGAAAAGGTAGGCCATGCCTATCAGCGTGCCCGCGAACAGCGCGATCGCCGGTAGAGGCTGATGGCTCAGGGCCAAAGCGACCGCAGCGGCAGCCCCGACCGCCAGGCTGCGCAACGCCACCGCTGCCTGAAACGTGCGGAAGCTTTCCATGGAATTTGGCTGGTTCGTGCGGCTCCGGAAACCGCCCTCCCCTTCGAACGCTCGTACGCCGATAATGACCCGTTAACGCGGCGCAGTTAGCATGAGGAAGTCTATGAGAAATGCCGCTTTCGCCATCTGCTGGCTCCTTTGTTTCGTCATGTCGGCCGTTGCGCCCGCGCGTGCGTGGGGATTGCGCGGCCACGAGATCATCGGCGATGCCGCGGTCGCGCATCTTCCCGCCGCGCTGCCCGACTGGATGCGCACCGATTCGGCGAAGGCGCAGATCGTCTACCTGCAGACCGAAGAAGACCGTCTCAAGGTCGGGCAACAGGACGAACGGGCGTGGTTTCGCGAGTGGTCGACGGACCATTACATCGATATCGGCGACGACGGGCGCATCGCCGGGGTCTTGGAGCTGGGCGCGCTTCCGCCGACGCGTGACGAATATATCGTCGCGCTCTACAGCGCGAGTCCGCCGATCGACGCATATTCCGTCGGATTCTTGCCATACGCGATCCTTGAAGGCTACGAACAAGTGCGCACCGATTTCGCGCTCGAGCGATTCGCGCAAGACGCGCTGGCCAGCGCTGAGCCGGGCGAGCGCGCGGCTGCGCAAACCGAAGTGGACCGGCGCCGCGCGCTGACCATTCATGACATCGGCATCTTCTCGCATTTCGTCGGCGACGCGACCCAGCCGCTGCATGTCTCGATCCATTACAACGGGTGGGGGAAATATCCGAACCCGAGCGGCTACACAACCGCAAGCAACACCCATGCCGAGTTTGAGGACGACTTCGTGGTCAAGTTCTTGACGCCGGCGGCCGTCACGCCGCTGGTCGGAGCGGTGCAGACCTTCCAGACCGTACCGCAACCGGAGGTCGCGGGCTACATCGCGGCGACGGCGCGCGAAGTGATCCCGTTCTACGATCTGCAAAAGCGCGGTGCGTTCGATCTAGCCGATTCGACGAGCGCCGCGCATGCGGACGGCGTGAGGTTCACGGCGTTGCGGCTCGCAGCCGCGGCGCAAATGCTAGACTCGCTCATCCTGACGGCCTACGTGACGAGCGCGACCATCAAGCCATATACGGGCCAGTAGCGCGCTACTACATCACTTGAGCGCGGCGAGCTGACGGAACATCGAGAAAAAGCCGGACACGAATCCGACCAGGATCCCGACCGGCACCGCCCATCCCCAGTGCAGATACTTGTAGGCGGCAAAACCAAGCAGCCCGCCGGCGATGACGTTGGCGATCAGCGAGAACCCGATCGCGCCGAGCGCAGAGACCGAAAGCGGCGTCTGGTCCTTCACCGCGCGGCGGACGGCAGCGTCGGCGGGCGTGACGGATCGAACTCGTCAGGCAGTGCGCCGTTGCGGTGAAACGCCCAGAGCGCGTCCGCGATGCGCCGCGCGGCTTGGCCGTCGCCGTATGGATTGGCGGCATGCGCCATGTGCGCATACGCCGCGGGATCGTCGAGCAATTCGTCGAGCGCGGCGGCGACCGCCGCTTCCTGCGTGCCGATCAGCCTCAGCGTGCCGGCTGCCACGCCTTCGGGCCGTTCGGTGACGCGGCGCAGCACGAGCACCGGCTTGCCAAGACATGGCGCTTCTTCTTGCAGTCCGCCCGAGTCGGTCGCCACGAGCGTGCAGCGTCCGATCGCGCCGACCAAGCTGCGATAGCTCATCGGCGGGACGAGGTGCACGCGCGGCTGACCGTCCAAGATGCGCCGCACCGTTTCGACGACCTCCGGGTTCTGGTGCACCGGCCAGAGTACCGACACGTCTTCGTGGCGCTTCACCACCGAGCGCAGTGCGCGGCAGATCGCTTCGAGCGGTTCGCCGAGGTTCTCGCGTCGGTGCGCTTCGACGAAGATCATCCGCTGCGTGGCGACGGCAGGCGCATCGCCTGCCGTCGTGCGTCCGTGCATCCACAGGAGGGCGTCGATCACGGTGTTGCCGGTGACCACGATGCTGTGCGGATCCTTGCCTTCGCGCAGCAGGTTCTCGCGCGCCGTCGGCGTGGGCGCGAAATGGTGGGTCGCGAGCACCCCGGTGAGGCGCCGGTTCATCTCCTCGGGGAACGGCTCGTAAATGGTGTCGGTGCGCAGGCCCGCCTCGACGTGGCCGACTGGGATCTTCTTATAATAGGAAGCGAGCGCCGCGGCGGTCGAGGTGGTGGTGTCGCCGTGGACGAGCACCGTATCGGGGCGCACGTCCCCCAGCACGGGCCCAAGGCGCTCGAGGACTCGCGTCGTCACGTCGGTGAGCGACTGGCCCTCGGTCATCACCTCGAGATCGTGTTCGGGCGCGATGCCGAACAGCGCGAGCACGTCGTCCATCATCTCGCGGTGCTGCCCGGTCGCGATGGGGACGCACTCGAAGCGCGCGTCGCGCGCGAGTTCGAGCATCACCGGCGCCATCTTCACGGCGTCGGGTCGCGTGCCGAAGACGACGGCTACCCGCAGCGGACACATCAAAAGATGTGCGGTCCTTTGGGCAGCGAGAGCACGATGGCGACCACGCCTAGGATGCCGCACACGGCGTAGATCAGCAACACCGCCTGGCGCTGCGACAGGCCTAGATCGAGCAGCTGGTGGTGCACGTGTTCGCGGTCCGCGCCCGAAAGCGGAGCGCCCTTGTGGAGGCGGCGCGCGATGACTTTGGCGGTGTCGAGGATCGGCAGCGCCAGGATGAGCAGCGGCACGACGAGCGAGATCGCGACCGCTTGTTTCTCGGTTCCCATCACGCCGACCGTGGCGAGCACGAAGCCGATGAACAGCGACCCGCCGTCGCCCATGAAGATGCGTGCCGGACTGTAGTTGAACGGCAAGAAGCCGGCCGCGGCGCCGGCGAGGGCGCACGTCGTGATCGCCACCAGATACTGCCCTTTGAGCAGCGAGATGACGGTGAGCGCGACGCACGCGATGGTGGTGTACCCGGCGACCAGGCCATCGAGCCCATCGAGGAAGTTGATCGCATTGACCATTCCGAGGTACCAGAAGAGCGAGAACGGGATCCCGAACCAGCCCAGTTCGACCAGACCGAAGTGCGGCAGGCGCAGATGGTAGATGGTGAAGCCGTAGAACAGCACCGCGACGAGCGCCACCGCGAACTGCGCGATGAACTTGTTGCGCGCGCGCATTCCCATCACGTCATCCCACAGGCCGACGCCCATCATCAGCGTGCCGCCGAACAGCAAACCGATGATCTTGGCCAGATCCGGCGTGTCGAGGTAGCGCGCGATGACGCTGTTGTTGGACAGCGCCACGTTGAGCGTGACGAACAGCGCGAGCGTGAACCCGAGATAGATCGCGATGCCGCCGAGACGCGGCGTCGGTTCGGTGTGGATGCGCCGGTCGCCGTCGGGCTCGTCGAAGTGCCCAAGCTTGATCGCCGCGCGGATCACCAGCGGCGTCACCAGCGCGCACGCCGCGAACGCGAGCACGAACGTCACCGCGCACAGCGCGTAGATGTTGATGCTGAAGCGGATCGGCGCCGCCAGCGTCACGAGAGCCGCGAGCGCCGTCATCGCGTCCGCGTCGCGAGCCGGTCGAGGCGCGTGCCGGCCTCGTTCAGGAGCGCGGCAGCCAGATCGTCGGGATAGGCGGCTTCGTACACGACGCGCGTGATGCCGGCATTGATGAGCAGCTTCGCGCACGTCAGACACGGGTGATCGGTGCAGTAGATCGTGCCGCCGGCGATCGACGTGCCATAGCGGGCGGCTTGCACCAGCGCATTCTGCTCCGCGTGCGTCGAGCGCGCGCAATGGCCGTCGCGCATGTCGCCGCCGTTCGTATGATCGCAGTGGCGCATGCCGATCGGCGCGCCGTTATAGCCGGTGGCGAGGATGCGTTTGTCTTTGACGATCACCGCGCCGACGCTGCGCCGCGAGCAGGTCGCCCGCGTCGCCACCGCGCGCGTGATCGCCATGAAATACTCGTCCCAGGACGGGCGGTCGTGGGTGGTCGGCTCGGGGATGTGCGGCAGCGTCTCTTTCACAGCGATGGCGGACTACGGCACGTCGAACTGCGCGGTCAACTCGTAGACCCGGTCGCGCAGCTGACCGACGCGCGCCCGCGGGCCGATGTCGTCCATCGCCGCGCCGATGATCGCCGCGATCTCGACCATTTGGTCTTCTCTCATGCCGCGCGTCGTGATCGCCGGCGTGCCGATGCGCACGCCGCTGGCGACGGTGGGCGGATTCTTGTCGAACGGGATGGTGTTCTTGTTGACCGTGATGCCGATCTCGTCCAGATAGACCTCGACGTCCTTGCCGGTCAACCCGCGCACCGACACGTCCACGAGCATGAGGTGGTTGTCGGTCCCGCCGGTCACGATGCGCAAGCCGTGCGTCTGCAGCGCCGCCGCCAGCGCCTTCGCGTTGCCCACCACCTGGCGCGCGTACGCGCCGAACTCGGGGCGCAGCGCCTCCCGGAACGCGACCGCCTTGGCCGCGATGATGTGCATGAGCGGGCCGCCCTGGATGCCCGGGAAGACATTCTTAGCGATGGCCTTGCCGCGCTCCGCGTCGCACATCACAGCGCCGCCGCGCGGGCCGCGCAGCGTCTTGTGCGTCGTCGTCGTGACGAAATCGGCGTGCCCGACCGGCGTCGGGTGGATGCCGGTTGCCACCAACCCGGCGACGTGCGCGATGTCGGCCATGAGCACCGCGCCGACCTCGTGCGCGATGTCGGCGAACGCCTTCCAATCCGGGATGCGCGAGTAGGCGCTCCAACCGGTGACGATCAGCTTGGGCTGATGCTCTTTGGCGAGCGCGCGGATCTCGTCGTAGTCGAACTGCTCGGTCTCGCGGCTTACCGTATAGCCGACCGAGTTGTAGAGCTTGCCGCTGAAGTTGACCTTGCTGCCATGCGTCAGATGGCCGCCGTGATCGAGCGCGGCGCCCATCACCGTGTCGCCCGGTTTGACGGCGGCGAAATAGACCGCCATGTTCGCCTGCGCGCCCGAATGCGGCTGCACGTTGGCGTACTCGACGCCGAACAGCTTCTTGAGCCGCTCGATCGCCAGCGTCTCGGCCAGGTCGACGAATTCGCAGCCGCCGTAGTAACGCTTGCCGGGGTAGCCCTCTGCGTACTTGTTGGTCATGACGCTGGCCGCGGCTTCGCGCACGGCCGCGCTGACGTAATTCTCCGAGGCGATCAGCTCCAGGTTCTTGCGCTGGCGCTCTTCTTCTTTGAGGATCGCGTCGTAGATCTCGGGGTCTTGCGTCGCGAGCACGGCGTGCTCGAGCAGGCGCGCGTTCACGTCTAGATGTGCTCCTTGCTGTCTGGATCGTATTCGTCGATCTCAGCCACACGCCGCGCATGGCGGCCACCTTCGCCCTCGGTCTGCAGCCACACGCGCAGGCACTCGACGATCATCTCCCAGCCGACCAATCGCTCCGCGAAGCAGATGATGTTGGCGTGATTGTGCTCGCGCGACAGCTGCGCGGAATAGGGTTCGGCGACCGGCGCGGCGCGCGCGCCGCGTACTTTGTTGGCGGCCATCGCGATGCCGATGCTCGAGCCGCACACCAAGACGCCGCGCTCGAACTCGCCGCTGCCGACGGCCTCGCCGACCTTGAACGCGATGAGCGGATAATCGACTGGGTCGGTGGAGTAGGTGCCGAAATCCACCACTTCGTGGCCCCACTCGCGCAGCAGTTCTGCGAGCTTCTGCTTGTACAGGAATCCCGCGTGATCGGCGCCCACGGCGATGCGGTAGACGTGCGCATTCGAATCGTTCATACGGACCTGGTCATCGTTCGCGCCTGCCGCATGCCTGGCCTTGAGCTCGGCCAAGACGCGGGGCATGCCCGCCACGAGCATGTCGCGCACCGCCCGATATTCTTCGAGGCTTCGACCGTATGGGTCGGGCACGTCGCCCAATCCGGTGAGCTCGTCGAAGCTGACGATGTGTTGGGCATCCGGCTCGTGCACGCGCAACCACGAGCGGTGTGAACCGGTGGCGGCGACGACCAGCGCGGCTTCGCGCACGTGTTCGCGGGTCGTCTGGCGAGCGCGATGGCGGCGCAGCGTCAACCCCAGCTCTTCGATGACCTGACAGGCGGTATCTTCGGCCGGCATGTCGACCAGGCCCATCGTCCCCGAACTCGCGACGCGGATGTCGAAGCCGGACTCGCGCGCTGTATGTGCCGCGATGGCCTCAGCCATAGGGCTGCGGCAGATGTTGCCGCTGCAGACGAACAGCAGCATCGGTGCGGCGCGGGGGCGCGGATCGGAGGTCGACATCTCCTCGCCGGCTTTCGACCCGAAAGGGCGCGAGTCCGTCGCGAAGAACGGCGCTCTCGATGAGACTAGCGCTCAGCTCCCGCAGTTTTGCACTTGCTTTGGACGACAAGCGCCTCACGCAGCTCGAGTGGATCGACCTGTGCGGCGCCGAGCCGGCGCTCGATGGCGTCGACATGAGCATCGAGCACTTCCCGCGCCGCGATGACGACTATCTCGCGCAGCTCAAGAAACTGTGCGTCGACCGGCGCTTGACGATCGCCGGCGTGAACACCGCGCTTGCGCTCGGCGCGGGCGAGTTCGATCCGCAGGTCGATGAGATGAAAGCGGTTTTGGACGCCGCGGCAACGCTTGGCGCGCCGTTGGTGCGCTTCTCGTGCGGCGCGGCGGCGGGTTCGCCAGGCGTCGCGTGGCGCGAACTGATCCGAGCGTTGAAATATTCGAGCGATCACGCCAAGCGCCGCAACGTGACGCTGGCGGTGACGCCTCGCGACAATACCTTGATCGCCGACGAAGCCGACATCAAGCGGGCCTTCAAGGAGTGCGACTCGGCATGGCTGCGACCAGCCGTGCCTGCGACGGTGTCCTGGGAGAGCCACGCCGGCGATGCGGTGATCATGACGGCGGGGCCGAGCGGCGATGATCTCGCCGCTGCGCTGCGCTTCCGCGGCTTCGTCAGCTTAGAAGATGAAGGCGGCTCGCTGGACGCGCTGCGTCTGCGCCGCTGGGCGCAAAGCTTCTACGCCCCCCAATAAAACGGCCCGCTGTTCGCGAGCCGTCTATGCTCTGCCCCGAAGTGCCGTTGCCCGCAAGGGATCTGAACCTGCTCTCGCAGGTGGGTGCTCACCCGGCCGGACACAGGCTTCCCTCTCGTGGAGGGCTTGCTCAAAGCGGCCCGGAGATCGGCTCCCGTTGTGATTGCGTTGGCTCAATCACAAAGCGGACTGGCGCACACCGCAGGGAGATCTCGCGCGATCGCTCGCGCGTGGCCCCACACTAGCACTTGGCGCGCGACAAAACAAGTCTTGACTTTGGCGCGGAGGTCGTTCTCGAACAGAATAGGTGCGCGCCCGCCGCGATGCGAAGAACGTGTGAAGGAGCTGCACAACGATGGTCGATCGCTACTTCGCAGAATACGCGTCGTATCACACGGACCGGCGCAATCTCATCTGCCACGAGATCGGCATCCCGCTCATCGTCTGGGCGCTGTTCTCGCTGCTCGAACTGGTCAAGATCGGCCCGATCGACCTCGGCATGGTCGTCGGTGTGCTGATCATCGCGTTTTATCTGCGTCTGGACGTGCGCCTCGCGCTCGTCGCGCTGGTCGCCTTCGCGGCGCTCTACGTCGCCGGACGCTACACGCCCTGGCCGGTCGCCGTCGGCGCGTTCGTCGTCGGCTGGATCTTCCAGTTCGTCGGCCACGGGTACGAAGGCAAGAAACCGGCATTCCTCAACAACCTGGTCCACCTGCTCGTAGGTCCGCTGTGGATCTGCTCGTTGGCGATGCCGCCTCGCGCGCGCAGGTACCAGCCGTGAGCACCGTCGTCGGTATCTTCCCCACCAGCGACACGATCTCGACGCTCGCGCACGAGATCAAGGCGCGCGGCCTCGACCCCTCGCGTCTCGTCGTGATCAGCAACGACGAACCTTCGGGGTACCTCGCGTCGATCGGGGCGCGCTTTGTCGGCGCGCTGGAGCCCGCTCGCATCTCGGGCGACGTGGACGTGGCAGTGCCCGGATTGCGGACCGGGGCGCCGTCCGATCTGAACGACCAAGAGACCTCGCCCGCGCTCGAAGCGCTCAGCGATCTTGCCGTCCCTGACGGCCGCACCGATGATTTCATGCGAGCCGTTGACGCCGGACGAAGCGTGGCCGGTTTCCCGGCCGCCGACGACGCCGACGCGTTGCGCGCGATGTTCTCGGCTGCCGGCGCCAACCCGGTCGCGGTGTTCTAAAGCCCGACCGCATGAAGGAAGGCCGGCCCCGGCTTGAGCTCGAGCCGCTCGACCTTCGATTGCGCCATCGCTTCACCATCGCGCGCGGATCGGAAGACGTCTCGCGCACGCTGATCGTGCGCCTGCTCGCGCATGGCATCGAGGCGCTGGGCGAGGTGACGCCGTCGGAACGTTACGGCGAGAGCGTCGAGCTCATCGAGAGCCAGCTGCGCGCGCTCGCGCTGCGCGACGAGGATCTGCTCGACGTCCACGCGGCGCTCGCGCGCGTGCCGGCCGGGGAACGCGGCGCGATGTGCGCGCTCGATCTCGCGCTGCACGACTACGCCGGCAAACTCCTCGGCATGCCGGCCTACGCGCTCTTCGGACTCGATCCGGCGCAGGCCAAGGCGACGTCGTTCACCATCGGCATCGCAAATATAGACGAGACGCTCGCCAAGGTGCGCGAGGCAGCACATCTGCCGATCCTCAAGGTCAAACTAGGCGCGGGCCGCGAGATCGAGACGCTCGAAGCGATCCGCGGTATCTTCCGCGGCACGATCCGCATCGACGCGAACGAGGGCTGGACCCCCGAGCAGGCGGTCGCATGCCTGCGCGAGCTTGAGCGCTTCGATCTTGAGTTCTGCGAGCAGCCGGTGCCAGCCGGACATCCTGCGCAGCTGCGCTACGTGCGCGAGCGCTCGCCGATCCCGATCTTCACCGACGAAGACTCCGTGAGCGCCGGCGACCTTCCGCGGCTGCAGGGCTGCGTCGATGGCATCAACGTCAAGCTGGTCAAGTGCGGCGGCATGCGCGCCGCGGCGCACATGATCCGCGACGCGCGCGAGCGCGGCATGAAGGTCATGATCGGCTGCATGATCGAGTCGTCGGTGCTTTCGACCGCCGCCGCGCATCTCACCCCGCTCGCCGACTACGCGGACATCGACGGTCCGCTGCTCATCGTCGACGACCCGTTCGAAGGCGTGACCTACGACGGCGCGCAGCTGCGCCTGCCTGACGCGCCTGGGCTGGGGGTCCGCGCCCGCGCGACGGCGTAGTCCGGACGCATGGCAGCGCGCCGCTACGCGATCCTGACCGAAGGCCAGCTCGTCGACCGGCGGGCGAAAACCGCGCATGGAGTCATCCAGTACGGCCGCGACGAGATCGCGGCGGTGATCGATTCCCGTTATGCGGGGCGCGACGTCGCTGATGTGCTGCCGCGCCTGCACAGATCTGCGCCGATCGTCGCGTCGCTGCGCGAGTCGCTTGCTTATCGCCCGACCTCATTGCTGCTCGGGGTGGCGAATCAAGGCGGTTTCATACCCGACGATTTTCGTCCGCACATCCTCGCGGCGATCGACGCCGGGCTTGAGATCGTCAGCGGTCTGCATCAGTTGCTGCGCGACGACGCCGAGTTCGTCGCCCGCGCGCGCCGCTCGGGCTCCAACCTGTGGGACGTGCGCGTGCCGCCTGACGACATCCCGCTGTTCTCCGGAGCGGCGTATCGCGCCGCCCAGGTGGTCGCACTTGCGGTCGGCAGCGACTGCGCCGTCGGAAAAAAATCGGTGATGATCGAGCTGGATCGAGCGGCCCGCGCCGCCGGCGACCGCAGCGAGTTCGTCGCGACCGGCCAGACCGGCACGCTGATCGCGGGCAAGGGCATCGTCGTCGATCGCGTCATCTCGGATTTCATCACCGGCGCCGCCGAGCAGCTTGTGCTGGGCGTCGCTCGGGATGCTCGCTATGCGCTGGTCGAAGGACAGGGAAGTCTGTGGCATCCCGCATATGCGCCGGTCACCGTCGGTCTACTGTACGGCTGCGCCCCCGACGTGCTCGTGATGTGCATCGACACGGAGCGCGAGGCGGTCGAGGAGTACGGCGTAACGCTCCCCGCTTTGCCTGACATGATCGCCGCGCACGAAGCGCTGCTCGCCCCCATCAAAGCGGCAAGCGTGGCGGTCGTCGCGGTCAACACCTCAAGTCTTGACGATGCGCAAGCGCGTGCGGCGATCGCGCAGGCCGAGGCGAGCTCCGGCCTGCCCGCCGACGACGTCGTGCGCTACGGCGGCGCGCGCTTGTGGAACGCGTTGCGCGACGCCGCGCAGCGTACGGGTAAGTGGCGCGCGCGCGTCGCGATGCCGTGAGAAGCGCCGGCATCGCGCTCTTCGCCATCCTCGTGCTCGGCGGATGCGGCGTATCGCACGGTCGAATGAATTCGACCGCTCCAGGGAAAGGCGCTGGGAATCCGTGGACCGTGCACGGCGTCGTGCGTTTTTCGGAACAAGAAGAGCCGAACACGCTCCTCAAGATGTTCTCGAACCAGGAATCGGCCGACGACGTCAGCGCGCTGCTCTTCGAGCCGCTCTTCCGCTTCGATGAACGAGAGCGGCCGGTGCCGGCGCTTGCGACGGCCTTCCCCAGCCTGGACAACGGCCTTGTCAGCAAGGACGGGTTGCGCATCACCTTCCGCCTGCGCCCGGACGCGGTGTGGTCAGACGGTGTGCCGGTGACGGCCGACGACGTCATCTTCACCTGGCACGCGATCGTGGATGGGAACAACCCGGTAACCCACACGGCTGGGTATGACAAGATCCGGACGATCATCGCGGACAATCCGCACCAGGTGACGATGATCTTGCGCCAGCCCTTCGCGCCGGCGGTCTACTTGTTCTCCGAAGGCGACTTTCCGCCGCTGCCCAAGCATCTGCTCGCCGGTTACCGCACGCTGAACGATATCCCGTACGACGCCGCTCCCATCGGAGACGGTCCGTTCATGCTCAAACGTTGGGAGCATGGCTCCGAGCTTGTGTTCGCCGCCAACCCCCGCTATTGGCGCGGGCGCCCGAAACTCGACGAAGTGGTCATCAAGATCATCCCGAACACCGACACCGCGATGCAGCTGCTGCGCTCGCACGAGATCGACGTCATCGACGGCGTCCAAAAGGCGCACGTCCGCGAACTTGCGGACGCCCCCGGCATCCGCGTCTACGTGCATCTCATCGCCGCCTACCGGCACCTCGATTTCAACCTCAAGAATCCGATCCTGGCCGACGCGGCGGTGCGCCGCGCGCTCGCTCGCGGCATCGACTTCGAGCGCATCATGAAGACGGTCTACGCCGGCTACGCGCGACGTGCTTCGACCGACATACCGCCGTTTTCGTGGGCGGCGAGCGATCTTGCACCCATCCCATACGACCCCGACGAAGCGAGGCGCACGCTTGACGATGCCGGTTGGCGGGTGGCGGCGGACGGCATCCGCGAAAAGGCCGGCGAACGCTTGGCGCTCTCGATCTCCAGTGCGGCGGGCAACCGCGCTGCCGAGTCCGCCGAGGCGCTGATCGCGCAGCAGCTCAAGTCTATCGGCGTCGAGCTTGCGATCAAGAACTATGCCGGGCCGCTGCTCTTCGACGAACGCGGTCCGTTGTACGGCGGCACGTACGATATGGCGTGGATCGAGAACACGGAAGGGGTCGATCCCGACGATCTCGCGGCCTGGGGCTGCGATTACTTCCCGCGTGCCGGCGCGAACACCGACTTCTACTGCGACCCGCGCGTGGACGCGCTGCTGCGCGACGCGCAGCGGCAGGCCGATCAAGACGCGCGCCGGCGCGATTACCGCCAAGCGTGGGTCATCATGCTCCGCGATGTCCCCGCGGTCATCGTCTATTGGGATAAGAGCGTCGTCGCGGCGAACTCCGATCTGCGCAACTACAAGACGTCTCCGGTCATCACGGATTTTTGGAACTGCTGGGAATGGGAAATCTAGCATATGCGGCACTGCTGGCCGCGCTGTCGACCCTTGCCGGAACCCATATCGTGAACGGCGGCGTAGCCGATCCCAACGACCGCATATGGTTCGTGGATCCCACCGCAGCCTCGGCAGCCGTAGAGCGCAGCGCGCAGGTGCCGGGCGGCTTCGTGACCGCGATCGCCTCCTGGAACGTGCAAACGCCCGGCGGCTCGAGCGTCGCCGTCGAGTTGCGCGCGCGCATCGGCGCGCGCTGGACCCGTTGGTATTCGATGGGCATGTGGAGCGCGGACTTGCAGGGCGGCAAGCGCCGCTCGGTGGACGGGCAAAAGGACGCAGACGGACGGGTGGACACCGACACGTTGACGCTTGCGGCGCGCGCCGATGCGTTCGACGTGCGCGTGACGCCGTCGGCTGGAAGCGACGGTTCGCTACCGGTCGTGCGCTTGCTCGCTGTCGCGACGTCGCTGGCGCCCGACGGCGGCGGCTCGGCCCGCCCCGCCGGCGGTCTGGTCGCAGAACTGCCCGTGCCCGAGCGCAGCCAACGCATCGCGACGTCGCCGGACGCCAAGGGCGGGGGCGGCGATTCGTGGTGCAGTCCGACCAGCGTGTCGATGGTGATGGCGTATTGGGCGCGCGTGCGCAGCCAGCCGCGATGGGATATCGATGTCGCGCAGGTGGCCGACGGCGTCTACGATCCGGTGTACGACGGCTGCGGCAACTGGCCGTTCAACGTCGCGTTCGCGTCCGAGCACGGCCTAGCCGGATTCGTACGGCAGTTCCCTTCCCTTGACGACGTCGCGCAGCTCGTCGCACGCGGCGTGCCGGTGATCGCGAGCATCGCGGTCAAGCCCGGCGAACTCGATGGCACGCCGTATCCGAAGACCGAAGGGCACCTGCTGGTCGTCCGCGGCTTCACCTCGGCCGGGGACGTCATCGTCAACGATCCGTACGCCTTGCCCGGCGCTATCCGGCGCGTCTACCGGCGCGATCAGTTCGCGCGCGTGTGGCAGGGCGGCTCGAACGGGACGGTGTACATCATCGCTCCGCCCGATATCGTCCAGATGCTGCGTTAGGGCCCGCGATGTCAACCAAAGCCGTCGGACTTTTCGCCGTCGCGACTGGCGCGTGCGCAGCCCTCATCATCTGCGCCTCGCCCGCCCGCGCCGGCGGCTATATCGCCGTGCAGTCGGAGCCGGGCGCGAACGAGATCTTCGACCGTGCGCTCACGTTCGTGCGCTCGCAGACCTATCCGCCCTACGTCTCCTCTGTCATCACGGTGGACACGCAAGCCAAAGGCCGTTGGCTCGTCGAGCAGTTCGCGTCGGTCTGCCGCTCGCGAGACGACCGGGTCGACACCACCGCGAAACCGCTGAGCTCGACCGAACAGCCGGACAATCCGTACCGCGTCACGCTCAAGGTCAAAGGTCTTCCCGTGAAGGACAGCCCCAACATCGACGAGCCGTTCGGCTTGCCGCAGATCTCGCCGCTGTACGACTTCGGCCTCGCGCGGCTCGCGCCGGCGACGTCGGCTGCGCGCGCGTACGACGTCTCGCTCTTGGGCGTCGAGTCGCTGCACGGCCGGCACGCGTATCTACTCGAGCTGACGCCGCTGCTCGATCCCAAGGCCCACCGCGTGCGCGAGATGTGGGTCGACGCCAAGACCTTCGCGGTGTTGAAACTCACCAGCGCCGGCGCGTTTCGCACCGGCCAGGCGACGACGGTGACCTGGACCGTCAGCTACACCATCAATCACGGCCGCTGGCTGATCGAAAACGAGTCGACGTCGGCGTCGCTGCTGTTAGGCGGCTACGCGCCTGTCGTCGACCCGTACGTCGCGCTGCCGGGCGCGACGCGCTATGACGGCGTGAGCTATACGTTCACCGACTTTCAGTTCTTGAAGAACGTCTCCGACCTGCTGTTCCTCGAGAGCACGCCCAGCGAGGCCACCCAGCAGTAGCGTCAGAGGGCGCACGTCGGCGGGGATATGCGGGCGCGCGCGTAGACCTCGTCAGGCACGTCTTTGATCCGTTTGAAAAGCGTCACGCTGCCGTCTTTCGCGATCGGTTGGAAGTAGCCGCCGCACACGACAGCGGCAAGGCGCGGCACGATGTTCGTCCGCCACGTGAGGCCATCGTAACTCGCGTCATACACGAAGTAGTCCGGCGTCACGTACATGCCGATCCGCGCGTTAGGATCGAGCGACAGGTGGGTGTACGCCTCGTCGAACGAGCCCACCACCGCATCGGGCGGCACTTTGGCGATGATGCGGTCCAACGACGCGTCGCGCGCGCTGCGCAGATGGTAGTAGTGCGCCCAGTGCGTCGGGCTCGCGACGATGAGGTTCAGGACGCACGCGCCCATGCAGATCTTGACGAGCAGGCGCGCCCGCGCCGCGTCGCTCGCGGCGATCCCCGCCAGTCCGACTGCGAACGCGGCCAGCACGTACGATAGCCAGACGCCGGCATAGTGCGTGCCCATCGTGTAGGTGACGGGCCAGCGCGACGAAAGCACTTCGACCAGCCCAGGAACGGCAAGCCATAGCCAGCGGGATGCGAACGGCAAGAAGAGCAACGGCACGAAGACCTCGAGCAAGAAGGTCAATCGTTCGAGCACGATCGCGGCGCCGTGCGGCAGATCAGCGTCGTGCGCGAGGTAGAAATCGGCCACGAAATACCGGCCGCCCGCATTCGGCTGTATGACGTCGAAATACAGGGCCAGCACCGCCAACGACGCGACGGCGACGGATCCGCCGAACAGCGCTCCCGCACGATCGCGTTTGCGCAGGGACAGAATCAGGTATCCGCCTCCCAGGACCGCGAGGATGAGCGCTTGATCTTCCTTGATGCACAGCGCAAGCGCGGCGAAAAGCGCGGCCCAGCCGAAACGCCTGGCGTCGACCGCCCACAGCAGCCACGCGAGCGTGGCCGGCGCCATGCCGTTCTCGTGGACCTCACCCAGCGACATGGCGACCAGCGGCGGGTACAGCAGCGTCACGCATGCGATCAGCGCCGCCAGGTGCGGATCCGTCCGCTTGCGCGCGATCAGGTAGATCGCCGGCGCGGTGAGCGCGCACGCCGCCACCTGGATCAGTTGAAGCGTCAGCGGCGAGCGCGCGAGGAAGAGCAGCGGCGCCAGCAGATAGTACACCGGCGAGAAATGGACCATGAAGTGATTGCCGTGCTCGACCTGGTTGGAGAAGCCGTGGAACGCCGACGCGATGGTCTGTGTGTACAGCCCGAGATCCGCGCCGTAGCCGTAGGTCAGGTAGCGGTCGGCCGCAAGCGCACAGCCAAGCGCCGCGAACGCCGCGACGGCCGCCCACAAGAGGCGCCTGGCGCTCGTGTCCGCGCGCAGGTCGCCAGCCACCTACGAAGAGGGTTCGCTTTGGTTCAGCGCGCGATGCGCGAGCGCCGTGCCGATGATCACCCCTGGCAGCATCTCGCAGAAGACGTCGTTCGCGCGCGTGATGCGCGCGCGCTCGTCCGCGCTCACCTCCACGCGCACCAGCGCGTCTTCGCGCAGGTTGAAGACGTACGGCAGATGGCGCGCGGCGGTGATCGCCGCGTCGTCGACCTCGCGGCATAAGGCGGCGAAGCGCGGCGTCTGCATCGCGGCCTTCATGTCGTGCCAAAAGATCTCGAGCCAGTCGGGAAACGCCGCCATGGCGCGATACTCGCCGCTCACGAACGGCGCGCCGCTGGCCGCTTTGATCTCCTCGTACACAGCGCGCACGCGCAGCGGAGCGTCGCGCTCTTCGATGATCGCCACGCTCAGGCCGCGGTAGTCGCGCGCCAGGCGCTCTTCGTCGCCGCTGAACTGATGGGTCCCGGTTCCGGCGCCGCCGACCTGGGCGCCGCTCATCGCCAGGCGGACGGCATGCGCGATGACCAGCAGCTTGGGGTCGACGTCGACGACCATGGCTGCGATCTCGCGCATGCGCACGATGTCGCCCTCGCCGACGTTGCGCGCGCGCAGCTGCGCGGCATGATCGGCAAGCGGCCAGGTCGCCGCGGCGCGCTCGGTCTGTTCGCCCAACGCGCGCGCATGGTCGACGAACGGTTTCGCGAGCACGTTCGGCCGCAGGCGCCGCCACGTGTAGTCGAGGAAGCGCGGCACGGCCGCATACGCCTGAAAGAGGCTGCTCACGACGGGCACGCGCAGGCTGGCTTTGATATCCCGGTATGCCTCGCGCACCCGTTCGTCGACGGCGTCGGGTTCGCGTACCAGCGTTATAGTCACAAATCGCTCCTCGATTCCCCCGGCCTCAAGAGGCCGGGACTACTGGGCTGGCCGGGGCTCCTGGGTTGTTCGATCTTGAGGCGCAGCTCGCGCAGCAGCTGCGGCTCGATGCTCGACGGCGCGTCGATCATAAGATCTTGGAACTTCTGGTTCTTCGGAAACGCGATGACCTCGCGGATCGACTCTGCGCCCACCATGAGCTGGATGATGCGGTCGATGCCGAGCGCCATGCCGCCGTGCGGCGGCGCGCCATACGCGAACGCCTCGAGCAAGAATCCGAAGCGGTGCGCCACCTGCTCCTCGCTGTAGCCCAGCAGTTCGAACACCTTGCGCTGCATGTTCGGATCGTGGATGCGGATCGACCCGCTGCCCAGCTCCGATCCGTTGAGGACGACGTCGTAATGCTGCGCGCGCACGTGCAGCGGATCGTCCTTGGACAGGTCTTGGCCCGGTGCCGGCGCGGTGAACGGATGGTGCATGGGGCCGATCGCCCCGGTCTGCGGATCTTTCTCGAACAGCGGGAAGTCGAGCACCCAGCAGAACACGAAGCGCGCAGGATCGCGCAGGCCGCGCTCCGTGCCGAGGTGCAATCGCAACTTGCCGGCGATCGTCTGCGCCGCCGCGCGTTCGTCCGCGACGAAGAACAGCGCGTCGCCGTCTGAGGCGGTGCCGATGGCGCGCAGCTGCGCCAGGGTCTTGTCGTCAAGGGCTGCTTTAGGCAACGAGGTCTTGACGCCGTCGGACGCAAGCGCGATCCATGCCAATCCCTTGGCTCCCCACTCGGACGCAGCCGTCTGGGCAAGCGCATCGAACTCGCGCCGCGAGCGGCTGGCGCCACCCGGATCGACCAGCCCGATGATCGCGTCGCCCTTGGCGAGCGCCGCGGCGAAGATCTTGAACTCGGTCCCGGCAAAAGCCGGCGAGAAATCCGCCAGCTGCATCTCGAAACGCAGGTCGGGTTTGTCCGAGCCGTAGCCGGCCATGGCTTGCGCGAAGGTCAGGCGGCGGAACGGCGGCACGACGTCGGTGCCCAGCGCGCGCTCGAACATGTGCGCGAGCGTCCCCTCGATCACCCCGATGACGTCTTCTTGGGTCGGGAACGTCAGCTCGATGTCGATCTGCGAGAACTCGGGCTGGCGGTCGGCGCGGGCGTCCTCGTCGCGAAGGCAGCGCGCGATCTGGAAATAGCGATGGAATCCGCCGACCATGAGCAGCTGCTTGAACAGCTGCGGCGATTGCGGCAGCGCGTAGAACTCTCCCGGGTGCAGGCGGCTGGGCACGAGAAAATCGCGCGCCCCTTCGGGCGTCTGCTTGATCAGCAGCGGCGTCTCGATCTCGAGGAAGCCTTGCGCGTCGAGGTAGTCGCGCGCCGCTTTGACGGCGCGATGGCGCAGCGCGATGTTGCGCTGCATCTGCGGCCGGCGCAAGTCGATGTAGCGGTATTTCATGCGCAAGCTCTCGTCGACGTCGCTATCGCCGTGCAGCGGGAACGGCGGCGTCTTCGACTTGTTGAGCACTTCAAGCGTGTCGACCGCCACCTCGACCGTGCCGGTGGCGAGATTCGCGTTCTCGGTCCCGGCCGGCCGGCGCCGAACGGGTCCGATCGCGAGGATGACGTCTTCCGAACGCAGATGACCGGCGGTCTCGTACGAGGCCTTGTCGGTCGTGCGCGGATCGAAGACCACCTGGGTCATTCCGAAGCGGTCGCGCACGTCGATGAAGATCAGTCCGCCGTGATCGCGCGTGCTGTTCACCCAGCCGCGGACGCCCACGCGCGCGCCCTCGTCCACGACGCCGATTTCGCCGCAGGTGACGAATCGATATGCGCTGCTCTGACCGGCTGATGTCACGTGCGTCTGGCTCCGTCGGGCTCGCGCAACGCGCGCTTCACCCCGTTCAAGTAGTGGTATTGGTAGGCGATCTGGCGCGCTATGAAGGGCCATGTGTTCTTGCGCGGCGCCTCCTGGCCTTCAGCCGCACGCTCGATCGCACGGCGCACCGGTCCTGCCGCTTGCAGCAGCGAGTGCAAGGCGAGCGACAGCGGCGTCATCCCGAGGTTCGCCATGACCGCCACGTCGCGATGCTTGCGGTAGAAGCGCACGGTGGAGACGCCCGCCAGCTCCATCTTGCTCTTCTGCTCTTGGTAGCCGACCGGGTGCCAATGGTAGTTGATCGCGTCCGGGTCGTAGCGCAGTTCGACGCCGGCCTTTTGCAGCCGGTAGCCCAGCTCGAGATCTTCGTGGCCATAGCCCGTGAAGTCCTCATCGAAGGCGCCGACCGCGAGCAGGTCATCGCGCCGCACGGAGGCATTGCCGGTCAAGAAGTAGAGCCACGAGAGCCGGCGTTTCGACGCCGGATGGAGCGGCTTGCGGACCTCCGGATGGTCGCGCTGCGTCTGATAATCCGCAAGCGAATTCACCTGCAGCTCGCACCCGACCACGGCCACGCGATGCGCGGCGGCACCGTGATCGGCGACGTGGCGTTCCAGCAGATCGGGAGACGCGATGATGTCGGCGTCGGTGAAGAGGACGAGCGGCGCGCTAGCCGCTGCGATGCCGGCATTGCGCGCCGAGGCGCGGCCGGCGTAGTCGCCCGGAAGATGGCGCAGCGCCGGTGCGCCTGCCGCTTGTGCGAGGCGCGCGATGAGCTCCGCCGTGCCGTCGGCGCTCCGCGAATCAGCGACGATGATCTCATACTCGCGCGCGGGCAGCGTTTGGCCCAGCAGCGAGGGCAACACTTCCCGCAACGTGTCGACGCGGTTGTAGGTCGGGACGACGACCGAGAGCTTCATATCCTGGATCGGATCGCTGGGCTGGGCCGGCACAGCAGCGCGCGCACGCCGGAAAGCACGTCGTCGATGATCGGCGTCATCTCGGCGCCGAGCGGCGGCTTGCACAGCACGACCGACGGCACGCGCCACGGACTCCATTCCTGCGAGCTCAGCCGGAAGTAGCGCCGCTCGTACACGCCGACCACGGGCACGCCTTGCGCGGCCGCGACATGCACGGCGCCGCAATCCACGGTGATGAGCACCGCGCATCTGCCGATGGAGGCCGCCCATTCCAACGCGGGCGCCTCACCGGACCACACGACGTTGGGCGCGACGACCGCTTCGCGCAGACGCCCCGCGGCATCGCGCACGTCGGTTCCGTAGGTCACGAGCACGTCCTTGTGCTCGGCGGCGAGCCGCTCGATCAGCGTGCGCGTCGCGCCCGCACCGAAGTCGTTTTCGAACCAGCGAGGCGCGAGGTTCACGCCGATGGCGCCCGCGGGCACGAGGGCGGCTGCGACAGTTCGTGCCTCGTCGCCGACGTCGAGCACGAGCGCATCGGTGAGCATGTCGCCTCCCGCAAGCCGTACGAGCGCGAGCACCTGATGCACCTCGTGCGCGACCGGGCGGTCCGGATAGCGATCGGCGAGATCCGGGTCGGCTTCCGAGATCGCGTGCTGCGTGAGCATGAAGCGCGCGGCGAACCGGGAGAGGTAGCGGCGGCGATAGACGTAGCCGAGGCGCCGCGGGGCATGCGACCAGAGCGCCAGGCGATAGTCCGGCGTGCGCGGAGCGAGCGCGACCGCGACATCTGCGTCGCGTCCGAGACCCGCGGCGAGCACGCTTGCCTCGGCGCGGGAAGCCGATCGCGGCAGCACGTGGAGCGCGTCGACGTCAGGATTGTAGCGCACGATCGGCTCGTTGTAGTCTGAGACCAAGAGATCGATATGGGCGTCCGGCCACGAACGCCGGAACGACGCGATCGCCGGCGTGGAGAGCACGAGGTCCCCGAGCCTGTCGGTGCGGATGAGCAGGATGCGGCGATATGCGGGCAGCGGCGCCTACCGTTTCACGTCGCGCGCCGCGCGCGCGCGCCGCAATTCGTCGTAGTACTCCGCGCGCGCCAGCCGCGTAGCGGCCCAGCGGCGCAGCCCCATCGGCAAGCCGTCTTCGCCTGACCGTGGGGCGGCAAGACGCTCCAGCACGCGCGGCCAGCCGAGCGAATCGGCGACCCCGCTCCACCACAACAGCGGAGCGACTTGGCCGGTCGCAAGCGCGACGCGCCAGTGCGGATGTTTGTCGATGAACTGCACCGCGGTGCGTGCCTGAGCGCGCGCCTGTCGCCTCATCCCTGAAAATGCGCTTGGCGGCGCGGGCGGCTTATAATGGTAGACGAGCGCGTCCTTGGCAAGGATCGACGGCACGCCCATATGGCGCAGGCGCAGGCCGACGTCCAGATCCTCCCAGCCGTACTCGCGGAAGCTCTCGTCAAAGGCGCCGGCTTCTGTGAGCAGCGCGAGCGGCACGGAGACGTTGGTTGTCCAAAAGTACGCGCCGGAGTAATTGCGCCACGAGTATCGGGCGGGCGGCAGTTCGTCGAACGAGGCCACGTTGATGACGCCGCCGCGGCAGATCGCACGCGGGTGCGCGCGATGACAGCGGATGTGCGCGCGCAGCAGGCCCGGCGTGGCCAGCACGTCGTCGTCCATGAACATGATGAGTTCGCCGCGCGCGCGCGCGATGCCCGCGTTGCGCCCGGCGGCCAAGCCGGCGTTGCGCTGGCGCACGACGGTTAGCGCGCACGTCGGACGCAGGCCGGCGATGACGTCTTCGTAGGTGCCGTCGGTCGAGCCGTCGTCGACGAGCACGATCTCGTACTGCGAATGGTCCAGATCTTGCTCGAACAGCGCTTGCATCACGCGCCCGAGAAGCGCGCGCCGGTTGTACGTGCTCATCTGGACGGTGATGATCGGAGCGGTCATGCGACGCTCGCAGTCATCTGCGCCGCGGCACGAGCCGCGGCCACGATCGCGGCGGGATCGAGCGCGCGATAGCAATCGAACGACTTGCAGGTCTCTTTGCGGCACCAGGGCGGACACGGGTACGATGGCCCGACGATGACCACGCGGTCGCCGAGCGGCCGCCAGCGTTGCGGCAGATCGGTGCGCAGCGCGAATATGCCCACGGTCGGTGCGCCGACCGCAGCGGCGATGTGCATCGGTCCGGAGTCCAACGCCACGACCACCTCAGCGCGCGCGAACAGTGCGGCAAGCCCGCGCAGGGTGGTCTCGCCGGCGATGACGGCGTGCGCCGCACGCATGCCGGCGCCGATGCGGGCGATCACCGGCGCTTCATCGGCGCTCCCGGTCAGCAGCACCGGCGCTTCGAATGCGTCGCCCAGCGCGTCGCCGATAGCCGCGAAGCGCTCGACCGGCCACTGCACTGCGGCAAGGCGCATGCCGCGCGCGGCGTGCCAGACCACGAAACGTCCGGCCGGCGCCACGCGCTGGATGAGGGCGTCCGCCTGCGCGCGGTCGTCCGCGCCGATCGGGATGACGATGCGATAGTCTTGCGACACTGGCGCAGCGCCGAGAGCGCGCGCGTAATCCATCTGCACGTCGCTCCAGTGGCTTGTGCGATCGCCGCGTTCGGTGCGCACCGGAACGCGGATCGTGTAGCGCCACGAGTACAGCCGGCGCGACTGGCCGACGCGTATCGGAATGCCGGCGCGATACACGATAGCCGCGACGCGCGCGGTGGACCAGAAGACCACGGCGTGAGTGCAGTTGCGCTGTTTGATGCGCGCGGCGGCCTCATCGACCGACTCGCGCCCGTCGTCGACCAGGACGGCTTCGACCGCCGGGTGGCCTTCCAGCAGCGGCGCCGATGCGGGCGACGCGAGCACGTACAGCTTGCGTCCGAAGCGGCGCGCGAGCGCCTGCATCGCCGGCGTCGCCGCCAGCAAGTCGCCGCTGCCGCCGCCCGTGCACACCGCCAGCACGCGAGGTTCGGTCGTCAGCGTCATGGCCGGACGTCGAGCGCACGCAGCTCGATGATCTGCGCGCCCAGCTGCTCGCCGAGGCGCTGCGGCACGCCCGGACCGAGCAGCGGTTTAACGATGCAGCGCGCCGGGGCTGCCCACGGTCGCCACTGGCGCGAGAGCTGATCGAATCTCGTTTGGAGGAAGAGGTCGATCACCGGAACTCCGAGCATGCCGGCTGCGTGCGCAGCGCCGGTATCCGGCGTCACGAGCGCTGCGAGCGAGTCGATGGCGCGCAGCCACTGCGGCACGCCGGCGGGTGGTGACAGATGCGCGCACGCGCGCACGTCGCTTTCCAAATGTTCCATCAAGGCCGACGCCAGGCCCTGGTCGCGAGGTGCGGCGAGGAGCGTCAAATCATGCAAGCCTGAAGCCTTTAGGGTAGCGCCGCAGAGCTGCGCAAGCGCTGCAGGACCCCATCCGTCGACCGTGAGTTTCGCTGCGACCTGGAACCCGAGCGCGCCGGTGCGCGTTGCCGAGGTCGCGCAACCCGCGAGCCAGCTGCGCAGCGCGATGATGTCGCGCGGCGCCGGCTGCTGGGCGCCGAACGGCAGCGCGAGCCGATACAGCGTTTCGACTTCGTGCTCGGGTCGCGACGTCCACGCCGCGGGCCGGTAGACGCGATCGGTCAATCGGACGAACTGCCACAGCGACTTGAACGGTTTTTCGAGGCGATGCCAGAAGCCGGAGCGCCGGCTCGCGCCTGACGCGCGCGCGAGCTCGTACCCTGCGACCTCCTCGGTCGCCACGAGCGCATGCGTATAAGCGGCGCGTCGCAGCTCGGAGCCGAGCGCCGCGACAGACGTGCCGCCTCCGAAGACGTGCACCGTCACGCGCGGCGAAAACGCCTGTGCATTCGCCGGCGAGCACACCGCGCCGAAACCGGCACCGGGATACGCTTGTCGCAAACCTTCCAGCACCGGCACGCATGCGAGCGCGTCGCCGAGTCCGTCGAGCCGGACGAGAAGGAAGCGCGGGCCGTCAGCCATCGGCGCGCCGCAGCGCCGCACGCAGTGCGTCGATGTACGCCGCGTCCGCCAGTGCGTCGGCTGCGATCGCGCGCGCGCCTGAAAGGCGGTCTTCGCCGGCGCCGGCGATACGCGCATACAGGCGTCGCAACGGCGGCGCACCGACCAGCGCGGCGCGCGCGAAGTTCGCCGCATACGCTCCGGTCGCGAGCTTGACCGGCCACGTCGGAGCCTTGCGCACGAAGCGCGCCGCCATTTCTCCTTTTTCGCGCGCGAGCGCGACGCGGAGCGCCAGGGTCATCGACGACGGCGGCTTGACGTGATAGATGTAGGCGTCCCAGGCGAACACGCGATGCATCCCGTGCGCACGCAGGCGCACGCCCAGATCCGTGTCTTCCCAACCGTAGAGGTCGAACGATTCGTCGAAACCGCCGACCGCGTCGAGCGCCGCTCTGGGCGAACTGACGTTGCAGGTGCAAAAAAACGCGCGCGAGTAGTGCGCGGCCGTCACCGGGTGCAGGTGTGCCGAGTCGGACACGTTGACGATCGGACCGCTGACCACGCGATCGCTTGCGCCGCCGTGCGCCTCCAGATGGGCGGCGACGAACGTCTCTGGCGCTAGGGTGTCGTCGTCGCAGAAGATGACGATGCGCCCGGCCGCGGCGGCGATGCCCGCGTTGCGCGCTTTGCCCCGATTCGGTTCGGCGCTGAACACGCGCCGAGCGAGCGGCGCAGCGCCCTCGATGACCGCTGCAGTGCTATCGCTCGAGCCGTTGTCCACGACGACGACGTCGAACCGCCCGGCCGCCGTCTGCCGCGCGAGGCGGGCGAGGCAATCGCGCAAGAGCTCGGCGCGATCGCGCGTCGCGATGACCACCGTGGCCTCGGACATAGCTACGATGCCGCTCCGGCAGCCGACCCGAGGGCCTGCGCGGCGACGGCCAACGCCTCGCGTGCCATCCTGGCCGACGCGCCGACGTCGCGCGCATAGAGCCGTGACAGTTCTTCGCCCATCGTCCGCAAGGCGTCCGGATCCGCCAGCATGGCCAGCGCGCGGCGCGCGACGTCGTCTGCGGTCAGCTCGCCACGCATTTCGGGCACTAGCAGCTTGTCCGCGTCGATGTTCGGCTGCGCGACGTATTTGAAGCGGCGCTCGAAAGCGAGCGCGAGCCAGCGTTTGAGCGACGGCCCCACCAGCGGCACGTGTCGCAAGTAGCCGCCGATGCCCGGTATCACCGCGTCATCTAAGCGATTGAACGGCAGGATCACGAGCATGGGTCTGCCGAGCACGGCGGCCTCGACGCATTTCGTCCCGGGCGTCGCGATCACCAGCGCCGCACGCGCGAGCGCCTCGTACGACCCGGAGCGATCGACGTTGACCCGGACCCCATCGACGGCGATCGCGCGCCCACTGTCGACCAGTTCGCCGCGCACCCCTCCGAACGCCGGGTCGGGAGATCGCAGGCTAGCGCTGATCTCCGCATCAGTATTGAAGGGCGCGATTGAAACGCTCGCACCCAGCCCGGGCCGCTCGCGCATCACGCGCAGGGCGGCGTCGAGCAGGAACGGCAGCAGCGAGCGCAGCTCCGGCGGCCGGCTGCCGGGGAAGATGCACAGGGTGTCGCCGACGCCGGGCGGGGGCGCGGGTTTGGTCAGACTGTCGAGGACGGCATCCGCGACGAGATTGCCGACGACCTGGACGCGTTGCGGCGGAGCGCCGCTCGCGCGCAGCGACTGCGCGTTGGCTTCGTCGACGGCGAAGAAACGGACGAACGTGTGCGCGTAGTTGCGGCGCGAGAACTTGTACGTCATGGCCGTCAAGCCGATGCGCTTGGCGATCGTCTTGGCGTGATACAGGTCGCCGCCGAGATATTGGAGCGCACCCGGGCCGCGTTCCATCCCGGCGGTGGCGCGCCCCATGAGAAAGCGCGCGTATTGCTTGGGCGGCACCACGGTCGCTTTTGGGAACAGCGCTTGGGCCGTCGCCGGCTCGCGCCCCGTCGCATACGGACACGGCACGAAGACGATGGTCACGTGCGCATCCGCATCGAGCCCGTACAAGGCGCGCACGAACGGGCGGCACCACCCCATGAGCTCACCCGGTCCGTTGACCGCGACCACCATGCGCGGCGTCACAGGCCGCTGCTCTCGCGGATGCGCTGCAACAGCGCGCTGGTCGAACGGCCTTCGACGTGCGGCGCCAACACGATCGAAGCTCCGATCTCTGCGACCGTCGCCGCCTCGGGCAGCTCTTCGATCGTGTAACCGGCGCCTTTGACGTGTATGTCAGGCTTGATCACGCGCAGCGTTGCGTCTGGCCGCTGCTCGTCGAAGATGCATGCGTAGTCGACGCACGCGAGCGCGGCGACCAGCTCGGCGCGCTCGACGGCGGGAACGATCGGTCGTGCGGGCGCTTTGCCGAGCGCGCGTACCGACGCGTCCGAATTGACCCCGACGATCAGGATGCCGCCGAGCGCGCGCGCGAATTCGAGATAGCGCACGTGGCCGATGTGAAGCAGATCAAACACGCCGTTTGTGAAGACGACCGCGCCTCTTCGCGCGCGCAGTTCCGGCAGCAGTGCGGCGATGTCTTCGCGCGAACGGACCTTATCGGCGGCGTGCACGGCGCTGGCCTTTGGCGGGTTTGCCTTGGAGCCGCGTGGGATGCGCCACGCCTTCGCGTTGCGCGAACTGCCCGATCTCAGCGGCGGTCGCAGTCGCCGTGCCGAGCTTCTCCACGACGACGCCCGCGGCGAGCGATGCGAGCACCACCGCGTGGCGGATCGGCGCGCCGGCGGCAAGCGCGAGGGTGAGCGCCGAGATGACGGTATCGCCCGCGCCGCTCACGTCGTAGACCTGGCGCGCGATGGCCGGCACGGTGAACGGCGCAGAGCCGGCGCCGAACAGCGTCATGCCGTGCTCGCCGCGGGTGACGAGAACGTAGCGCGTCCGGGCTAGCCGCAGCAGCTTGGCGGCTGCGCGGGCGAGAGTCGCATCGCCGTCGATCGCCATCCCCGCGGCGCTGGCGGCCTCTACCAGGTTGGGTGCGATGCAGTCGACGCCGGCGAACGCGGCGAGGTTGTGCGGTTTTGGATCGCCGCTGACGACCACGCGATGCTCGTGCGCTAGCAGCGCGTGCACGATCGGCGCGCTCACCATCCCCTTGGCGTAATCTGAGACGATCGCGCCGTCGATCAGGCCGTCAAGCGCACGCAGTCGCTCCAACACCGTGCGCTGCGAGCGGGCGTCGAGCGGGCCGCTGACCTCGCGGTCGGCACGCACGACTTGCTGATTGTGCGCCACGATGCGCGTTTTGCGCGTCGTCGGCCGCCCGCGCGCGACGGCGACCCCCGATGCGTCGATGCCGAGCTGCCGGCACAGCTCGAGCACGCGTTGGCCGGCCTCGTCGGTGCCGACGACGCCGAGCAGCCGGACCTTCGCGCCCAGGGCGGCCAGGTTGTTGGCGACGTTGCCGGCGCCGCCCAGGGTGAACGACTGCGAGCTGACCTCGACGACCGGCACCGGCGCTTCGGGCGAGATCCGCTGGACGCTTCCCCACAGCCATTCGTCGAGCATGATGTCGCCCGCCACTGCAATGCGCTTGCCGCGCATCGACTTGAGCAGATCGGCGACCCAGGCGGGCCGGTCGGCGCTCATCGAGCCGGAGCGGGTCGAGCCGCGCTTGCGTCCGCCGTGATGATGAAGTGCGCCGCGTCAGCGAGATCCCGCGCGCGGTACTGCGGCGGCGCCGGCGAGAGATCTTCGACGGGCTCCTGCGGCGGCACGCCGGGGACGAACACGCAGCGGCAGCCCGCCGCTTGGCCTGCCTGCATGTCGAGCAGCCGGTCGCCGATCATCCACGAGCGGTCGAGGTCTATCCCTAAGTCCGCGGCAGCGCGCACGAGCATCCCCGGCTTTGGCTTGCGACAGTCGCATGCCGGCACGCCCGGTGGGCG
This sequence comes from Candidatus Eremiobacteraceae bacterium, assembly GCA_035314825.1. Taxonomy (NCBI): domain Bacteria; kingdom Bacillati; phylum Vulcanimicrobiota; class Vulcanimicrobiia; order Candidatus Eremiobacterales; family Candidatus Eremiobacteraceae; species Candidatus Eremiobacteraceae bacterium. The sequence goes on along the minus strand of DATFYX010000001.1, from coordinate 16,234 downwards.
CTGGTCGGACGGCCAATGCGGACAGCGGTACATGGCGGTGATGGGGGCACCTTGTGCGGCCAAGAGCTCGCGCACGCGCGCGTCGACCGCGTCGGCGTCATCCTCGCTGAAATAACCGCGCGCGATGCCCGACTGGTTCGAGATCACGACGATCGCGTAGCCGGCCTGCGCGAGCAGGCGCACGCCGTCGGCGGCGCCGGGGACGAGCGTGACGCGTGCGGGGTCGCTCACGTAGCCGGTATTGACATTGAGCGTGCCGTCGCGATCGACGAAGACGGCTCTCATGATCCCGCCAGCTCGAGCTCCGCCAGTTCACAGATGATGTGGCCGAGCGCGAACTGCACTTCCTGCACTTTCCACGATGGACCGTGGGGTCCGATGATGGCGATGTCAGCGTGTTGGACGATCGGGCCGCCGCCGTTGCCGGTGAGCGCGATGCACGTCGCCCCGCGTTGACGCGCCGTCTTGAGGCCTTCGATGACGTTGGCCGACTTGCCGGACGTCGTGATGCCGACCGCGACATCGCCGCGATGCGCCAGCCCTTCGAGCTGGCGCGCGAAGATGCGGTCGAATCCGTAATCGTTGGCGATCGCGGTCAGCGCCGACGTGTCCACCGTCAGCGCGATCCCCCCGTAGCCTGGCCGCTCGAGCAAGAAACGGCCCGTCAGCTCGGCGGCGAGGTGCTGCGCTTGCGCCGCGCTGCCGCCGTTGCCGAAGAAGAACACGCGCCCGCCAGCGCGGATGCAGCGCACGATGGCGTCGCATGCGGCGTGCACCGGAGCCTCATAGTCGCCCTCGCGCCACAGATCGGCGCGCTCTGCCATGCAGTCGGCGAAGCGCTTGCGCTTCGCCGGCGCGCTCACGTCTCGATCCAAAACAGCTCCTGGTGGAGCGCAGCGAGTTCGGCGTCTTGCATGCAGATCTTCACGACCTTGCCGTCGTATTCGCTCACGATCTCGTTCATCAATTTCATCGCTTCCAGGATGCACAAAACCTGCCCTTCGCTCACCGTATCGCCGACTTCGACGAACGCCGGCGCATTCGGAGCGGGCGCGCGATAGAACACGCCGACCAACGGCGCGAGGACCTTTCTGACGTTGGGCGGCGCTTCATCGTGGCGCGCCGCGTGCGCGACGGGCGGCGGCGCGCTCGCCGCTGCCTGCGGCGCGGCCGCGTGGCTCGCTGGCCCCGCGTCGTGCTTGGACGAGGTCATGCGCAGGTCGAGATCGAGGTCGCCGACGCGCACGCGCAGCCGGTCGAGCCCGTCGCGCTGCATGAGCTCGACGAGCTGATCGAGGATCTTCTTATTGAGATCCATGCTCGCGCTCCGTCGGTGTCTGCAGCCGCGCGGCGAGTGTGTCGGCGACGTCGGATATCTTGACGCGGCGGCGCTCGCGGGTCTGCAGGTCCTGGATGGTTGCTTCGCCGGCGGCGCGCTCATCGCCCCCGACGATGATCGCGAATCTCGCGCCGTTATCCGACGCCGCCACGATCTGCTTTTCGAGCTTGCGGCGCGTGTAGTCCATATCGGCGCCGATGCCGCGCCGCCGCAATTGGTGCATCACTGGCACGAGCACGCCGATGTCTTCTGCTTCCAAGGCGACCAGCGCGACGTGCACGGGGGCGGCGCCGTCGAGCTTCGTGCTGTGCGCGTCCTCGACCAGCATCAACAGCCGCTCCATGCCCATCGCGAGTCCGACGCCCGGCGTGTCGGGACCGCCCATGTCTTTGACCAGGCGGTCGTAGCGCCCACCGCCGCAGATGGAGTTTTGGGCGCCCAACGCATGCGACACGATTTCAAAGACGGTCCGCGTGTAGTAGTCGAAGCCGCGCACGATGTGCGTGTCCAGCTCGCTTGAGATTCCCATCGCGTCGAGCAGCTCGCGCACGCTCGCGAGATGTGCGCGGCACGAGTCGCACCAGAACGCGTCGATCGTCGGAGCGCCGGCGAGCACGCGGCGGTCGCCTTCATCTTTGGAATCCAAGATGCGCAGCGGGTTGCGCTCCAAGCGCGTGCGGCTTGTTTCGCTCAGCCGATCCGCGCGCTCTTCGAGATAGCCGACGAGCGCCGCGCGGAACTGCGCGCGGCACCACTCGCAGCCCATCGAATTGATGCGCAGCACGTGATCCGTGATGCCGATCGATTCGATGATCTCGATGCCGAGCGCGATCACTTCGGCATCGGCTTCCGGTCCGGCGACGCCGAAGCACTCGATGCCCCATTGATGCGCTTGGCGATATCGTCCCTTTTGCGGGCGCTCGTAGCGGAAGATCGGACCGCGATAGTAGAGCTTGAGCGGCAGATTCTGCAGCAGATTGTGCTCGAGCACGGCGCGTACCACCGGCGCTGTGAACTCCGGGCGCAGGGTGAGGCTGCGGTCGCCGCGATCGGTGAACGTGTACATCTCTTTGTCGACGATGTCGGTGCCGACCCCGATGGTGCGGACGAACACGTCCGTGCTCTCGAAGATCGGCGTGCGGATCTCGCCATAGCCGAAGCGGCCGCACACCTCGTCGACGATGCGCTCGAGGGCTTGCCATCGGCGTGCCTGCGTGGGAAGGACATCGAACGTTCCGCGTGGCGCTGCCGCATGCTTCACAAGGGTTCGATAGGTGAACCGCCGTCAGCAACCCTCCTTTGGGTTCGGGGCCGTCGCGCTCGTGCTTGCGGCTAGCGGCCTTGCGTCGAGCGATCCTTCGATCGCGACGCCTGGGCTGGCGGCGGCCGCGGAGATAGGCTCTCGCATCACGATCGATGCGACGTCGATCGTGTTGGCGGCCGGCCCCTACGTCGTCGCAGGCACGCTCGCTGCCGCGCTGCTCGCGCGCCTCGCGCGACGCGCAGGCGTCATCGCGGCGTTTGTCACCGTCGTCGCGCCCGGCTGCGACTGCAGCATGAACGGGTTCGCCGCCGCGTTGCGCGGATGCCGCATTCCGGTTGCCGGCGCTGCGCTCACCTGGGGCTCGGTCTGCAATCCGTTCGCGCTCGCGGCCACGGCCGCGGTGCTCGGCCATCATCTTCTCACCGCGCGCATCGCCGGCGGTTTGGTGGCGGCCGCCGGCGTCGCTCTTGCGTGGTCGCTTTGTCCGTCGGATGCGCCAGCATCGCATGCACATCCGTGCGCCGCGCAAGCCATCTCGTTGCGGGATCATCTCGAGAGCGCGCTTCGATTGCTATTGCCCGCGGCTTGCGGTGCGTCGCTCGCGCTGGTCGTGGCGCCGCGCGGGGAGCTCCATTCACCGATCGTCGCGGCGATCGCGGGCGCTTTGCTCTCGCCGTGCTCGAGCGCCGATCCTATCCTCGCCAAACTCGTCGCGCGGTCGCCGCATGCCCAAGCCGCGTTCATCATCGCGGCTCAATGCCTCGATCTGCGCCAGCTCTCTCTGCTGCGCCGGCATTTCGGCGCCGCGCGGATGCTGCTCGCTTGCGTCGCCGGCGCGGCGGGATGTGCCGCGGCCGCCGCGCTCGCTTGATGCGCACGTTCAGCTTTGCCGCGCTGCTCGCGGGTGTGGCGCTCGCCGCAGCCGCGACCGGCGCTAGCCGCGTCCTTGTCGCTGCGCCGGCTCTCGTCGTCGCGGCCTTCGGTTGTGCGACGCTGGTCATCGCGCTCATGCCCAAGCGCGCGCGCGCATGCACGTTGGCGTCGGCGTGCGCGGGTCTTGCTTTCGGATCGGCGCTGCCCCGCTCGCTGCCCATCGAACGTGTCGTCACGCAAGCGCCGGGGGGTCGCCGTGCGGGAGATCTCTTCGCGCTGCTCGAGCGATTAGATCAACAGCCGCAGGCCGTGGTCGGCCGCTCGGTTGCAGTGTCGGGAGTTTGGACACCCGCGCGCGCCGATCAAGACGCAAGCGTCTCGCGCCTCGTCATGGCCTGTTGCGCCGCGGACGCGCTTGACGTCGGGTTCGACGTGGCGCCGCGAGGACCGATCCACATCGAGGCCGGCACCGAGATCTGTGTCAGCGGGATCCTGAGCGCGCGCGTGCAGAGCGGCGAGCTGCGCTATCGCATCGAGCAGGCGACGGTCGAACGCGCGCGGTCGGCTAGTCGATGTACCTCACGATGACATCTTTGCCCGCCGCGACTTTGAGGAGGTCGGTCTTGTTGCGGGCCTCCATCTCGGAGAACATCACCTCGACGAGATCGCCCGCCGGCTCCGCGCCGGGCGGTCCGACGGATTCGATCGCGCGGACCTTGCGGACTCCCATGAAGACGAGCTGCTCGGCGCCGGCCTCCGACGAAGAGGGCTGGATATCGTCGCCTTCGTCGGGCTGCGTCGAATTCTCCGCCGCGTCGGCGTTGCCGAAATCGGTCAGCTTCTGCACCGCACGATCGACGTCATCGGCCTCGACCATCATGACGCGTTCCCAGAAGTGGCAGGGCGGGTCAGGGTTGTCGTCGTTCGGCGCCGCGGTGCGCGACCAGATGATGAGGCTTCCGGCGAACCATGTCATACTCGATCTAGCCCTTCGCGGTCATCAACCGCAGCGTGTCGAGCACGTCGGCCGCGTGACCCGGCACCGACACCTTGGGCCAGACGTGGCGGATCACGCCGTGCGTATCGATGAGAAATGTCGAGCGCTGCAGCCCCATCGACTTCGAGCCGTCGTCGGCCACGCGTTCGACAAGCGTTCCATACGCTTTGCACAGCGCCTCGCCGGTGTCGGCGAGCAGCGGGAACTGCAAGCCCTGCGCCTGCGCGAAGGACTCGTGTGATTGCACCGAGTCGCGGCTGACGCCGACGATCTGGGCGCCGGCGCGCGTGAATTCGGGTTGGGCATCGCGGAACTGCGACGCTTCGTTCGTTCAACCGCTGGTGTGGTCTTTGGGATAGAACCACAGGACGACCCACGAGCTTTTGAACTCATCGATGCTGCGCGGGCGTCCCGATTGATCCGGAACAGGGATTGACGGCGCGCGCGCGTTAACCTCGAGCATCCGATTCCTTCCTCGTCCGTCATTGGAGGACGCCCATGGCATTCGACCATTCACTCGTCACCACCGCTCTCGAACTGCCGGGTTACAAAGTCTCGAAGAATTACGGCATCGTACGCGGCATCGTCGTGCGCTCGCGAAGCATCTTCGGCAGCATGGGCGCGAGCCTGCAACAGATCATCGGCGGCAACATCACGCTGTATACTGAACTGTGCGAGAAGGTGCGCATGGAGTCGTACGAGCTCATGATCCGGCACGCCGACCAGATAGGCGCCAACGGCATCATCAGCATGCGCTACGATGCGACCGAGATCGGCCCGGGCGTCACCGAAGTGCTGTGTTACGGAACGGCCGTCACGCTGACGGCGGCATGACCGATTGGACGGTCGAATAAATTCGACCGCTACATTTTTAGTGTAGGAAGTAGCGGCGCGAGGTGAAGACGAGCGCGACGTCGAGGCTGCGCGCCGCCCCGATCACTTCCTCGTCTCTGATCGAACCGCTTGGCGCGACGACGGCTCCGATGCCCGCCCGCGACGCGGCTTCGATGCCGTCGGCGAACGGGAAAAAGCCATCGGTCGCCAGCACGGCGCCTTTGGTCCCCTCGCCGGCGCGCTGACAGGCGAGCTCGACCGCCGCCACGCGGTTGGTCTGGCCGCCGCAGATGCCGAGCGTCACCTCGTCGCCGATGACCACCGCCGCATTCGACTTGACCTGACGGACGACGCCGAAACCGAACAGCATGTCGCGCCATTGCGCGTCCGTCGGCCGCCGCTGCGTGACGACGCGCCACTCATCCGGCGCGGCATCGGGATCCGGGTATTCAAGCAGCACACCGCCCAACGCGGAGCGCACCTTCGCGGCCGCCAGCAGCCGGCTCGGCAGTTCGCGGTCGAACTGGAGCACGCGCAGGTTCTTCTTCTTCCGTAAGATCTCCAGCGCCGCAGGCTCGAAACCGGGCGCGGCGACGACCTCGAGGAAGCGTGAATGCAACAGCTCGGCTGCCGGCACATCGATCGGCGTGTTGCACGCGACGATGCCCCCGAACGCCGAAATGGGGTCGGCGCCGAGCGCCGCGTTCAGCGCCTCAAGCGGAGTCGCGCGCCCTGCGACGCCGCTCGGCACGGTATGCTTGACGATCGCCGCCAGGGCGCGGCGCGCCGAGCGAGCGGTGGCGGGGAATCCGCGCGGCTCTTCCACCGGCGCGAGCAGGCGCACGCACGAATCGACATCGAGCAGATTGTTATAGGAGAGCGTCTTGCCTGAGAGCTGCGCCGGTATCTGCACCGAGCGGCCGACGTAGAAGGCCGCGCGCGCCCAGGGATTCTCACCGTAGCGCAACCGGCTGGCCAACGGCAGATCGACGTGCAATGTGTCAGGCAGTTCGTCGTCGCCGCCGGTTGCCGCGAAATACCGCGCGATCGCCGCGTCGTACTGCTCGCAGCGCGCGAAGGCCGCTGCCGCCCAACGCCGACGCTCCGGCAGGCCTGGTCCGCCGCGCTCGAGCGCTTCGGCGAAATCTTCGAAACTCGCCGCATCCGGCAGCACGCTCACGCTGCCGTAGTTCTTGGCCGCCGCGCGCAGCAGCGTGACGCCTCCGATGTCGATCTGCTCGATCACCTCGGCGTCGGTCACGCCCGCCTGCGCGAAGGTGCGCTCGAACGGATAGAGATTCACCGCCACGACCGTGAACCGCGCGATGCCGTGCGCGTGCAGCTCGGCGGCATGCGTCGGCTTGCTCTCATCGGCCAAGATGCCGGCCACGATCTTCGGATGCAGCGTCTTGACGCGGCCGTCGAGCAACGGCGGAAAGCCGGTGACGTCGCCGACTTCTTCCGCCTCGAGGCCGAACTCGCGGATGGCGTTTGCGGTTCCGGAGGTCGCGACGAGGCGAAATCCGTGCTGCGCGAGGGCGCGCGCGAGCGGCTCCAGACCCGTGCGGTCCGAGAGCGAGAGCAGCGCGGCCGGTCGGGCGCTAGGCACCCACCTGCTCCAGCGCCAGCGAGAGCAGGTTCGAAACGCCGGGCTCGCCCATGGTGACGCCGTAGATGCGATCCGCGAGCGTCATCGTCGCTTTGTTGTGCGTGATGATGACGATCTGCGCGCGACCGGCGAATTCGGCGAGCACCGAGCCGAAGCGGCCGATGTTGGCCTCGTCGAGCGCGGCGTCGATCTCGTCGAAGATGTAGAACGGGCTCGGCCGTACGGTGAGGATGGCGAAGATGAGCGCCACCGCGGTGAGCGCGCGCTCGCCGCCTGAGAGCGCATTGAGGCTCTGCATCTTCTTGCCGGGCGGCTGCGCGGCGATCTCGACGCCGGCCTGGGCCGGATCGTCGGATTGCGCGAGCCAGATCTTGCCCACGCCGCCGGCGAATAGACGAGAGAACATCTCGGAGAACGCGGCCGACACTTTTTCGAAGACGGCGTTGAACTGTCGCACCGACTCGGCGTCGATCTCCGCGATCACCGCCAGGATGCTGGCGCGGGCGCGCTCGAGGTCGGTGAGCTGGCCGCGCAGGAAATCGCGGCGTTCGAGCAGCGCGGCATGGTCCTCCAGGGCGTTGAGATTGACGCCGCCCAGGCGCGCCAGCTCTTCGCGCAGACGCCGGATATCGGCGTCGGCGTCGCCCTCGTAGGCCGCGTAGCGCGCCGCGACGTCGTCGCATTCTTGCGGCGACGCGGGATTCTGCGCGAATTGCTGCTGCAGCACGGAGAGCTCGGCGTCGATCTCGGCGAGCCGGATGCGCTGGCGGTCGAGCTCGAGCGAACGTTCTTTGGTCTGCGATTGCTCCGCGTTGAGCTGTTCTTCGAGCTCGCGCACCGTCGCGGCGGAAGCGTCGCGCTTTGCGCGCAGCTCGTGCGCGTCGCGTTCGGCGCCCAGCAACGCGGCATCGGCCACGCTTCGCTCTTGGAGCGCCGTTGCGAGTTCGGCCTGCGCCCGTTCGCGCTCGCCGCGTGCCGCGGCCAGCGCGTCGATGCGTGCGCCGTGGGCCTCGCGGCGCTCGATCACGTGCGCGCGCGCCTGCTCGACGTCGTCGCCGGCCTGCGCGACTCGCTCGACCAACGCGGCCGCGGCGGAAGCGGCATCGCGATGCTGCTCGCGCAGCTCGTTGAGGGTCTTCTGCAAATCGTCGGACGCGTGCGCGGCGGCACGGCGCTCGGCCTCGACGGCGCCGACCGCCGCGCGCCCCGCGGTGTGACGTTCGTCGTGCGCGCGCCATTGCGCGTCGATGTTCTCGAGGGCGACCCGCGTCTCGCCGAATTCCTTCTCGAGCGCCTCGATGCTGCGCTCCAGCCCGGAGCTCTGCGCGGCGCTGCGCTCGATCGAGACCTGCGAGTCGTGCACTCGAGCTTGGGCTTCGTTGCGGCGCACGCCCGCCTGTTCGGCCTCGGCCGTCGCTTTGCCGAACGCGGCGCGAGCCTGCGCGAGGGCCGCTTCGCTGCGCTGCGCTGTCTCCCGCGCGGCGGACAGCAGACGCCCCAGCTCGGCGATCGCAGCGCGGCGGGCCAGCGGCCCGCGGTCGTCATCCCGGCTCCCCCCTGTCAGCGAAGCATCGCGCGCGACCTCGCCGGCGAGCGTGACCAGCGTCGCGTGCGCGAATTCGCGTGCCAGGCGCTGCGCGGTGCGCAGCGAGTCCACGACGATGACCCCGGCGAGGGCGTAATCGACTGCGGGGCGGACCTCGTCGGCGCAGCGCACTAGCTCCCGCGCCTGGCCGATGACGCCGTCGCGTCGGCCGGCCTCGACCAGCAGCGGCAGTTCCTGTTGGCCCACCGCATCGAGCGGCAGGAACGTGGCGCGCCCGGTGCCGCCCTTCTTCAGATGCTCGATCGCGGCGTGCGCGTGCGCGCCGGTGCGCGTGACCAGCGCGTGCGCGTTCGAGCCCAGCGCGACGTCGATCGCCTGCGCGTACGCGGCATCGGTCTCGATCCGCTCGGCGATGACGCCGAGAATCCCGTGCAGCGCGCCCGCAGCGGCGGCGTCGAGCACGGAACGGACGCCTGACGGCATGTCGTGCCTGCCCGCCGCCAGGTCTGCAAGTGCGCGCATGCGAGCGTCGGCCTCGACGGCGGCGGCGCGTTTGCGTTCCAGATCGGCGCGCGCCTCTTCTAATGCGGCGCCGGCCGCTTCCCGCTCGCTCGCCGCTCGCGCGATCTCTGCGACAGCGCGTTCGACCGCCCGGTCCAGCTCCGCGTACGTCTCTTTGAGGGATTGGGTCCGCTTTTTCTCCGAGGCGAGCTTTTCGCGCGCCGCGCCAAGCTCGCTCTCGAGACGCCGTGCGGCGTTGCTCAACCGTTCTTTGTGCGTGAGATGCGCCTGGGTCGCTGCATCCGCTTCTGCCGCGGACGCGGCCATCGTGGCGCGGCGGTCTTCGACCGCGCGGAGGGCGACGTACGCTTGATCCCATTGCGCGGCCGCGCCGCGTTCGGCGATCGCGCGTTCTTCGACGAGCCGCATCGCTTCGTCGCGTTGCGCGCGGGTCTGGGCAAGCGCCGACACCAGCGCTGCGACCCGCGCTTCGGCGGCCGCGATGTCGCGCGCGGCTGCGTCGACTTCCCGTTCCAACGCTTCGCAGCGGCGGCCGGTCTCGTCCACGCGCGCCTGCGCGGTCGCTTGCGCCGATGCCGCCGCCTGCACGGTGGTCGCCGCGGTGGCGTGCGCTGCGTTGCGCTCGTCGAGCGCGAGCGTGGCTTGATACTCTTCGTGGCGCGCCTTGGCCAGGCGCGCTTCCAACGTGGCGCGTTGCGCGTCCACTGCGGCGCGTTCGATCTCTTGCTCGCGGAGGGCCTCGCTCAGACCGGCGCGCTCCTCGCGCCGCGAGTGCGTGTTTCGCACGAACGAGAGGATCTCGAGATCGCGCAGCCGTTGGACGACTTTCTGATGGCGCTTCGCGCGCCGCACCTGTTGTTCGATGGCGGGCACTTGGCGATCGAGCTCGACGAGCAGGTCGTTGACGCGCAGCGCGTTGGCGTCGGTCTGCTCGAGGCGGCGCTGCGCTTCGTGCTTGCGCGCCTGGTACTTGCTCGTGCCGGCGACCTCTTCGAAGACCTCGCGGCGCGCGATCGGTTTGGCGGAGAGGATCCCGTCGATCTCGCCTTGCGAGATGATGGCCGATGCGTCCGGGCCAAGGCCGGTGCCGAGCAACAGGTCCATGATATCGCGCAGCCGGACCTGCGATTTGTTGAGGAAGTACTCGCCTTCGCCGTTGCGATAGACGCGGCGGGTGACGGCGATCTCGCCGAACGGCGTCGGCAGCGCCCCGTCGCTGTTGTCGAACGTCAGCGTCACTTCCGACATGCCCAGCGAGCGGCGGCGATTGTTGCCGGCGAAGATGACGTCGTCCATGCGGCCGCCGCGCAGCTGCTTCGCGCTCTGCTCGCCCAGGGTCCAACGCACGGCGTCGACCAGGTTCGATTTGCCCGAGCCGTTGGGGCCCACGATCGCGGAGATACCCGGTTCGAAGACGAGGCGCGTCCGCTCTGCGAACGTCTTGAAACCGAAGAGATCGATACTCTTAAGGTAGATTGACGGTTTGCCTCGTTAGTTTCCGGAGGGCCTGGGCAGCAGCCTCGGCCTGCGCCTGCTTCTTCGTCGAACCCGTGCCGGTTCCCACTACGCCGCCCGCGGCGACGTGCGCCCGGAAGACGCGCGCATGCGGGGGACCGCTTTCACCTTCGAACGTATAGCGCGGCGGCTGCTTGAATCTGGCCTGCACGAGCTCTTGCAACGCGGTGCGCGGATCGATGCGCGCGGCGTCGTCGGCCTGCGCGAGATGCGACCGCTCGACGAAGCGCGCCGCGGCGTCGTAGCCTTCCAACACCAACACCGCGCCGACCAATGCTTCGAACGCGCCCGCCAGAATGGAAGGGCGACGCTCGCCTTGACCGGCGGCCTCGCCCTTGCCGAGTCGCAGCATCGGACCGAGTCCGAGCCTAGCCGCGGTCTTCGCCAGCGCCGGCCCGGAGACGAGCGCTTGCCGGCGGCGCGACAGCCGGCCCTCGGGTTCGTCGGGATGGCGCGCATACAGCCACGCCGACGCCGCGAGTCCCACGACCGCGTCGCCCAGGAACTCCAGTCTCTCGTTGGCCGAAAGTCCGCGGCGGTCGCCGCGCTCGAAGGCGTAGGAGTCGTGCGTGAGCGCGGCCCCGAGCAGCTCACATTCGCCGCTCGCGGCCGCTTTGAGGCCGAGCCCCTTGCCGAAGGCACGCAGCGTCTTGCGCCGCGCGAGGCCTTGTGACAATCAGCTCTCCGCGAAACGGCGGAAGACGATGACCGCGTTGTGGCCGCCGAAACCGAACGAATTCGACATCGCGATGTCGACCGTGGCCTTGCGCGCGACGTTGGGCACGCAATCGAGGTCGCACAGCGGATCGACGTGGTGGTAGTTGATGGTCGGCGGGATGATGCCGTCGCGGATCGTCAGCACCGTGCAGATGCCTTCCAGCGCGCCCGCCGCCCCGAGCGCATGGCCGAACATCGACTTGTTCGAGCTCACGGCCAGCGTCTTGGCCCGCTCGCCGAACACGCGGTGGATCGCCTGGGTTTCGGCGATATCGCCGAGATCGGTCGAGGTCGCGTGGGCATTGATGTAGTCGACGTCCGACGGCTCGATGCCGGCGTCGCGCAGCGCGCGCTGCATGGCCAAGGTCACGCCGCGAGCATCCGGATCCGGCTGCACCATATGGTAGGCATCCGACGACGTGCCGTAGCCGACGAGTTCGGCGTAGATGCGCGCGTCGCGGCGCCGAGCGTGCTCCAGCTCCTCGATCATGAGCGCGCCGCCGCCCTCGGCCATCACGAAGCCGTCGCGCTCCTTGTCGAACGGCCGGCTGGCGGTCGCGGGCGAGTCGTTGCGCGTCGACAGCGCGCGCATGGCGCAGAAACCGGCTACCGCGAGCGGCGAGATGGGGGCCTCTGAGCCCCCGCAGATCATGGCGTCGGCCTCGCCCAATTGGACCGAGCGGTAGGCCTCGCCGATCGCGTTGTTCGACGAGGCGCACGCCGAGACCGACGTGAACGTCGGCCCGCGCACGCCCATGTTCATCGAGATGAGGCCGGGCGCGATGTTCGAGATGAGCATGGGGATGAAGAACGGCGACAACCGGTCCGCGCCTTGCGCGAGCATGACCTTGTGCTGGTTCTCGATCGTGATGATGCCGCCGATACCGGAGCCCATGACGACGCCGATGTCGTCGCGATTGTCGTCGTTGATCTCAAGGCCGGAGTCGGCCAGCGCCTCTTTGGCGGCGATGATGGCGAACTGCGCGAAGCGATCGGCCTTGCGCGCCTCTTTTTTGCCCATCAGGGCCGGCGCGTCGAAGCCGCGCACCTCCGCCGCGAAGCGCGTGGGCAGATGCGAGGCGTCGAACGCCGTGATCTCGCCGACTCCGCTCTTGCCGGCGACGACGTTGGACCAGAACTCAGGAACCGTGTGGCCGAGCGGCGTGACCGCACCGAGTCCGGTGATGACGACGCGCCTCGAAGGTCGCATAGGGTATACAGTATGAGTTGTGCCCGCATATGACTCCTGCCCCGCGCGCTCTGACAGAAAAGGGGAACGCTGCGTTGAAACGAACACACACTCCGTGGGCCAGTCGTGACCCCGTACCCTCCGGCATCGTGCATAACCGCGCGGCTCCGCACCGGCGGATCAGACTAGGAAACGAAATAGCGGCGTACAGCAACGCCCCGCGAGCACCGGAAGTTCAGAGGGAGGTGACCTGCGCACCGTGGCCAAGAAAAAAGCTAAGAAGAAAGCAACGAAAAAGAAGAAGCACTAACGCGTTAACGTTCGCGTTCTAGAAGCATTGAGGGGTGCCGCACCAGGCGGCACCCCTTCTTTACGCCAAGCGGTCGCCGATGGCCCCATCTGGCGACGGTTTTAGCACTCGCGGCGTCCATGACGCTCGCGCCGACGCGCCCGCGAACTCGCCTGCGCGCACGCCCATCTATCAGTCCGCGGGCTGGACGTTCGCCGACCTCGCGCAGGTGGATGCGATCTACGAACGGCGCATCGCCGGCGCGATCTACGGCTCCGACGGCAATCCCAATCTGCTCGCGCTCGAAGCGCAGGTCGCCTCGCTTGAGGGTGCGCCTGAGGCGCTTGCCACCTCGGCCGGCATGGCCGCGTTCGCGGCGACGTTCATGACGATATTGCACAGCGGCGATCGCGTCGTCGCGGCGCGCGAGGTGTACGGCAACACGCTGCGCCTTCTGGGCGATTTCGAGCGGTTCGGGGTGAGTGCCGTGCGCGTGGACGCGACCGATCCGTCTGCCGTAGATCGCGCTCTTAGCGGCGGCGCGCGCCTGCTCGCCGTCGAGACGATTTCGAATCCGCGCCTGCGCGTCGCCGACATCCCGTCGCTCGGCGCCGCGGCGAAACGGGCGGGTGGCGCGCTGCTCGTCGACAACACGTTCGCCACCCCGTATCACTGCACACCGCTCGCGCTGGGCGCAGATCTCGCGATGGAGAGCGGCACCAAGTTCCTCGGCGGCCATCATGACGTGGTGATCGGAACGCTGGCGGGAACGCGAGAGCTGCTCGCGCCGATCCGCACGTTTGCCGTGCGCGCGGGCATGGTGCCCGGAGCGTTCGATGCGTGGCTCGCGGAGCGCTCGATCGAGACGCTCGCCGTGCGCATGGCGCGTGGCGCGGACTCTGCCCTCGAACTAGCGCGCTGGCTGGCGAGCCACCAGAAGGTGCGGCGCGTGCACTACCCCGGCTTGCCGGATCATCCGGATCACGCGATCGCCAAGCGTGTGCTGCAGCGCGGTTTCGGCTCGATGATCTCGTTCGAGATCGATGGCGGCGCGGCGGCGGTGGATACGCTGTTGGCACGGCTGGCGCGGATCAGGCTTGTCCTGAGCCTCGGCGGCACGGCGACGACGTTGTCGCATCCGGCGAAGTCCTCGCACCGCGCCCTCTCGCAGGAGCTGCGCGACGAGTTGGGTCTGCACGACGGTTTTCTGCGGATGTCTGTCGGCATCGAAGACGTCGCCGACATCCAGACGGACCTCGCGCGCGGTCTGGACGCGCTGTAGAAAGAAAATGCTAAGGGCGTCGGCAGCCGTCGCCCTTAGCTCGAGAGCCGCATTAGAGCTTCGGGCCCCAGCCCCGGAAGATCGACGTGTCAGGACCGCGCCGTACGTGCACGAGCGTCGAGCGGCTGTCCAGCAAGTCTGTATCAACCTCTTCCTCATCCTGCGGAATGTATTCGTTCTTCTTGGCGTCCATTTCGATCTGCGTCCTTTCACGGTCGGCGGGCGAGGGCGGCCTGGGTGGTGCCCTTCGCTGACCTTATGGTACGCGGAGCGCAGGGGTGCCCGAATCGGTACAACCACGGGTAGTGGCGGCGAGGGGGTACTGAGAATGTCCTACGGGTCGCCGCTCAGCCGTGGCACGCCTGTGTCCCGGAGTCCCTAAACGTCGAGCCGGGCTCGGGGATGAAGCGCCAGTCAAAGGAGTGCTGGTTCAGCGTGATCGCCAGGATGCCGTAGGTCTGGCCGTTGGCGGTCTGGCTGTTCGGCTCAAGCTGGCCTATCTTATAGTGGCTGCGGCCGCCCGTTCCCGCCACGAACTCGGTGATGCCGTTCGTGGGGTCCGGTTTGGCGTCTGGCGTCTGCGGGGCGAACCGTTCGTAGTCGTGATCGTGTCCGCCGAGCACAAGGTCCGCGTGCGCCGCGTACAGCGCGCGCCAAAACGCGTCATAGGCCGGGTCGCTGTGGTGGACGGCGCCCGATGAGAAGCGCGGCTGGTGCCAATACGCGAGCGTGCAGGCCGCGTGGTGCGCTGCCAGATCGGCGGTGAGCCAGCGGACCTGGTCGGAATCGGCCCCGCAGCCTCCGATCGCTTTGCAATTGCCGTTGAGGGAGATCAGGTGCCAGCCCGCGAGATCGAAGCTATAGTAGCCGCGCTGCGGATCGCCGGCGAGCGAGCCGAAGTAGGCGAAATATCCGGCCGCGTTCGGCGTGTGGTATTCGTGATTGCCCGGCGCCGGATGGGTGATGCTCTTGAAAGCGCCCCACGACTTGGCGTAGCCCGCGTTGAACTGGGCCAGCGTGCCGTCCGCATACTGTTCGTCGCCGAGCGCGAGCACGGCCGCGGGATGCAGCTCGGCGATCAGCTTCGCGGTCGCATCCATGTGGCACGTGTCTGGTCCGGTTTCGTCAGCTGCCGGGGCGGCAGTAGCGGGCAAGAGGTCGCAGGCGATGTCACCCGCTGCCGCGATCACCTGCCCTGCAGCGACGGTGGTGCGCGCGCTCGAGACGGGGGCGAGCGCTGCCGCAGCAACGAGAACGCCAAGCCCCGCCACGATCATCATTTTCATTCTCATGGCGGTTTGGCTTGGCGTTGGCAGTACTAGATCCTTACGCCCCAGCCTCCGAACACCGAGGTGAAGAAGCCGTTGGGGCTGCGCACCAGCTCGGTGCGGGTCGTGGGAAGCTCGTAGTCGCCGTGGGCGACGCCGATCAGATGTGAGTTGCGACGCGGGTTCATGGTGCTCCAGCCTTTCTTTGTCGTCTGCTTGCAACCACATCATAATACGCGGCATATAACCTGTCAATAGCTTTAGAAAGTTATATTCTTAATAAGCCATGCGGGACGTTGGGATTGTCATATAACCCTCAAAGGTCATATAATGGCGTCGTAATGACTCTTCCCGCAAGGAACCTGGGGAGCAAGCCGGCACCGCCTGAGCTGGCGCTTGCCCAGGCCTTCATCAACACCGCCGATCACGAAAAGGGGACGGACGAGATCGACACCCCCCAGGGCCTGCGCGATTGGCTGACGACCGTTGGGCTCATTGACGCCGCGACGCCCGTCACGCAAACCGACCTCGCCGCCGCTGTCGGCGTGCGCGAGGCGTTGCGCAACCTCACACTCGCGAATAACGGATATCAAACCGATCCCAGCGCGCTGGACACGCTGAACCGGGCCGCGCGTTGCGCGCAGCTGGCGGTCAGTTTCAGAGCGGACGGCGGCGCCGGCCTCGAGCCGCGCGCGCCGGGCGTGGACGGAGCGCTCGGCAGCATCATCGCCGTCGCGTTCGACGCCATGGCCAATGGAACGTGGGCGCGTCTCAAAGCATGCCCCGCCGAGACGTGTCTATGGGCGTTCTACGACGAGACCAAGAACCGCTCGGGAACGTGGTGCTCCATGAGCGTGTGCGGCAACCGCACGAAGGCGCGCACCTACCGGCAGCGGCATACGCACGCGGGCGTCGCAAGCGACTTCTCGTCGTTGAGCGGCCGGATCGCTCCGGCCGCCAAACCCGACTCTGCTACGTGATCGAGGCCGG